>JASLFM010000056.1 GCA_030150585.1 Acidovorax sp. | reverse complement strand
CCGCCGGCCGTCACCCGCGCGAAGATGCGCGGTGCCATGCGCTGGCAGGCCAGGGTGTAGAGCATGCGCGTGGAGGCGTACATGCCCGAGTTGCCGGCCGAGAGCACGGATGTCAGCACCACCGCGTTCATCACGGCTGCGGCCGACAGCAGGCCCGCGCGCTGGAATACGAGCGTGAAGGGGCTCACGCTGATGTCGCCCAGGTCGTTCTTGAGCAACTGCGGGTCGGTGTAGGGAATGAGCAGGCTGATGACCAGGATGGCCAGCACGTAGAACAGCAGAATGCGCCAGAACACCTGGCGCACGGCGCGCGGGATGTTCTTGGCCAGGTCTTCCGATTCGCCCGCGGCGATGCCGATGAGTTCGGTGCCCTGGAACGAGAAGCCCACGATCATGGCCACGCCGATCAGGGCCGAGAAGCCGCCCGCGAACGGCGCGTCGCCCTGCGTCCACAGCGCGAGGTTGCCCCACAGGCCCTCGGGCGCGCCGCCGCGCAGGATGCCGAACACCATGAGCAGGCCGAGTCCGATGAACACGATCACCGTGGTGACCTTGATGGCCGCGAACCAGTACTCGGCCTCGCCGAAGCCCTTCACCGACAGCGCGTTGAGCGCGAACATGATGGCAAGGAAGACCGCGCTCCAGAGCACGCCGTTCACGCCCGGGAACCAGTAGGCCATCACGAGCTGCGCGGCCACGAGGTCCACGGCGATGGTCACGGCCCAGTTGTACCAGTAGTTCCAGCCGAGCGCGAAGCCGAAGCCTTCGTCCACATAGCGCGCGCCGTAGGTGGCGAACGAGCCCGAGACCGGCACGTAGGCCGCCATCTCGCCCAGCCTGGTCATGAGGAAGTACACCATGAGCCCCACGACCATGTAGGCCAGCAGCGCGCCGCCGGGGCCGGCCTGCGAGATGGTGGCGCCCGAGGCCACGAACAGGCCCGTGCCGATGGAGCCGCCGATGGCGATCATGGAGAGGTGCCGCGCCTTCAGGGCGCGGTGCAGGTGGTTGCCGGAGGTGGAGTCGCTCTCGCTCATGGGGTGTGCGATGAAAAAAGGGCCGCGCGAACGCGGCCCGGAGGGAGGGGGAGGGGGTCAGCCCAGCAGCAGCGCGTCGTCGGCGAGCTTTTCGCCGCGCACCTTCTCGAACATGTGCAGCAGGTCGGGCACGTCCATGCGCTTGCGCTCGTCGCCCGAGACGTCGAGCACCACCTGGCCCTGGTGCAGCATCACGGTGCGTTCACCCACGTCGAGCGCCTGGCGCATGCTGTGCGTGACCATCATGGTGGTGAGCTGGGCCTCGGCCACGATGCGGGCCGTGAGCTGGAGCACGAAGTCGGCCGTGCGCGGGTCGAGCGCGGCCGTGTGCTCGTCGAGCAGCAGGATGCGCGAGGGCTGCAGCGCCGCCATCAGCAGGCTCACGGCCTGGCGCTGCCCGCCCGACAGCAGTCCGATGCGGTCGGTGAGGCGGTTCTCCAGGCCCAGGCCCAGCGTGGCCAGGCGCTCACGGAAGCCTTCGCGCATGCTCGCCTTGACGGCGCGCGAGAGGTTGCGGAACGTGCCCCGGCGCTGGGCCAGGGCCATGTTCTCCTCGATGGTGAGGTCTTCGCAGGTGCCCGCCATGGGGTCCTGGAACACGCGCGCCACGCGCTCGGCGCGGGCCCATACGGGCTGGCGCGTCATGTCGACGTTGTCGATCAGGATGCGGCCGCTGTCCACGCCCAGGTCGCCCGAGACGGCGTTCAGGAAGGTGGACTTTCCGGCGCCGTTGGAGCCGATGACGGTGACGAACTGGCCCGCTGGAATGTCGAGCGAGAGGCCGCGCAGCGCGCGGGTCTCGATGGGCGTGCCGGGGTTGAAGGTGATGGCGAGGTTCTGTGCGCTCAGCATGGTGTGTTCTCTCTGGTACGCATCAGGGCTTGCGTGCGGCCAGCTTGCGCTTGAGCTGCGGAATCACGAGCGCCACGGCCACGAGCACGGCGGTGACGAGGTTCAGGTCCTGCGCCTTGAGGCCGATGAAGTCGCTGTTGAGCGCGAGCGCGATGAAGAAGCGGTAGACAATGGCGCCGATCACCACGGCCAGCGTGGCGAGCACGAGCTTGCGCGAGGGCAGGATGCTCTCGCCCACGATCACGGCGGCCAGGCCGATCACGATGGTGCCGATGCCCATGGAGATGTCAGAGCCGCCCTGGGTCTGCGCGAACAGCGCGCCGGCGAGGCCCACGAGGGCATTGGAGATGGCCATGCCCAGCAGCACCATGGCGCCGGTGTTCACGCCCTGGGCGCGCGCCATGCGGGCGTTCGAGCCCGTAGCGCGGATGGCCAGGCCCCGCTCGGTGGCGAAGAACCAGTCGAGCAGCAGCTTGGCGGCCACGACGATCACGAACAGGATCAGGGGCCGGGCCACGTAGTCGGCCATGCTCTCGGGCTGCAGCAGCGTGAACAGCGTGGGGTCGTTGATGAGCGGCACGTTGGGGCCGCCCATGATGCGCAGGTTGACCGAGTACAGCGCGATCATCATGAGGATGGACGCCAGCAGGTCCATGATCTTGAGCTTGACGTTGAGCCAGCCCGTGATGAGGCCGGCCACGGCGCCCGCGGCCGTCGCGGCCAGCGTGGCGATCCAGGGGTTGGTGCCCGTGGAGATCAGGATGGCGCAGACGGCGCCGCCCAGCGGAAAGCTGCCGTCCACCGTGAGGTCGGGAAAGCGCAGCAGCCGGAACGAGATGAAGACGCCCAGCGCCACCAGGCTGAAGATCAGGCCGATTTCGACGGCACCGAGCAGGGAGAAGAGGGACATGGGGCAGCGGGCCTTTGAGTCAAAAACGAAGCAGGAGCCTCTGTCACGCAACAGGGCTCCTGCGGGATGCGGCCAGAAGGTTTTACTGGACGACTTGCGCGGCCGACTTGACCAGCGCGTCGGAGAGCTTCACGCCCTGCTTCTCGGCGGCGCCGGGGTTCACGAACAGTTCCATCTTGGTGCTGACCTCGGGCTTGATGTCGCCGGGCTTCTCACCCTTGAGGATGCGCGCCACCATGCGGCCGGTCTGCTCGCCCAGGTCACGGTAGTTGATGCCGAAGGCCGCGATGGCGCCGCGCTTGACGCTGTCGGTGTCCGAGGCCACGAGCGGGATCTTGGCATCCTGGCCGACCTTCACGAGCGACTCGTAGGCCGAGACCACGTTGTTGTCGGTGTTGGTGTAGATCACATCCACCTTGCCGATCAGGCTGCGCGCGGCGCTGCCCACGTCGACAGAGCGGGGTGCTGCGGCTTCCACCAGCGTCATGCCCATCGTGGGCAGGAGCTTTTCCAGGGCCTTGACCACGACGACCGAGTTGGCTTCGCCGGGGTTGTAGACCATGCCCACGCGCTTGGCGTTGGGTACGACCTGCTTGACCAGATCCATCTGCTTGTCGAGCGCGAGCAGATCGGACACGCCGGTCACGTTGTTCTTGGAGGGTTCCCAGTTCGGCACCAGCTTGGCGGCGACCGGGTCGGTCACGGCCGAGAAGACCACGGGCACGGTCTTGGTGGCGGCGATCACGGCCTGGGCCGACGGCGTGGCGATGGCCACGATGGCGTCGGGCTTGTCGCCCACGAACTTGCGCGCGATCTGCGCGGCCGTGCCGGTGTTGCCCTGGGCGCTCTGGTACTGCCACTTGAGGTTCTTGCCGTCTTCGTAGCCTGCGGCCTTGAGGGCGTCCTTCACGCCATCGCGCACCGCGTCGAGCGCGGGGTGTTCCACGATGGCCGTCACTGCCACGGATTTCTGCTGCGCGCTGGCTGGTGCCACCGCGGCCACGGCCAAGGCCAGGGCACCCATAGACATCCACGGCAATTTCTTCATTTGCATCTCCAACCGTCCTTCTCGTTTTCCTGGATTGTGTCGTTCCGGCGCCGCGCAGGAACGACGCCGCGCCGGGGGCCCAAGTTTACGCCGCGTGCGGGCCCTTCGCAGGCGCCCAATGAAAAGGGCCTGCAGCGCAGGCCCCGCTTGCGTACCCTGCTATGCGTTACATGCCGGAATAGTTCGGCCCGCCGCCGCCCTCGGGCGTGACCCACACGATGTTCTGCGTCGGGTCCTTGATGTCGCAGGTCTTGCAGTGCACGCAGTTCTGCGCGTTGATCTGCAGGCGCTGGGCATTGCCGCCCTGGGATTCGTCGGGCACGAACTCGTACACGCCCGCAGGGCAGTAGCGGGCTTCGGGGCCTGCGTACTTGGCCAGGTTCACATTCACAGGCACGCTCGCGTCCTTGAGCGTGAGGTGTGCGGGCTGGTTTTCCTCATGGTTGGTGTTGCTGATGAACACGCTGGAGAGGCGGTCGAAGGTCAGCTTGCCATCGGGCTTGGGGTAGACGATGGGCTTGCACTCGGCCGCGGGCTTGAGGTAGGCGTGGTCGGGCTTGTCGCGGTGCAGGGTCCAGGGGATATGGCCGCGCAGCACGAACTGCTCGAAGCCGTTCATCAGCGTGGCGGTGGTCAGGCCGTACTTGAACCAGTTCTTGAAGTTGCGGTCCTTGTTCAATTCGGTGTAGAGCCAGCTTTCCTCAAAGGCCTTGGGATAGGCCGTGAGCTCGTCGTGCTGGCGCCCGGCCACGACGGCGTCGTAGGCGGCATCGGCGGCCAGCATGCCGGTCTTGATGGCAGCGTGGCTGCCCTTGATGCGGCCCACGTTCAGGTAGCCGGCATTGCAGCCCACGAGCGCGCCGCCCGGGAAGACGGTCTTGGGCAGCGCGTTGATGCCGCTGGCGTTGATGGCGCGCGCGCCATATGACAGGCGCTTGGCCGTGACTTCGCCCTTCTCGTTCTCGAAGTACCAGCGGACGTTGGGGTGGGTCTTCCAGCGCTGGAATTCCTCGAACGGGCTGAGGTAGGGGTTCTGGTAGCCCAGGCCGGTGACGAAACCGATGGCGATCTTGTTGCCGTCGAGGTGGTAGAGGAAGGCGCCGCCATAGGTGTCGTTCTCCATGGGCCAGCCGGCCGTGTGCATCACGAAGCCGGGCTGGTGGCGCTTGGGGTCGATCTCCCACAGCTCCTTCACGCCGATGCCGAAGCTCTGCGGGTCGCGCCCTTCATCCAGGCGGTACTTGGCGATGAGCTGCTTGCCCAGGTGGCCGCGCGCGCCCTCGGCGAAGACGGTGTACTTGCCCAGCAGTTCCATGCCGAGCTGGAAGTTCTCGGTGGGCTCGCCGTCCTTGCCGATGCCGAGGTTGCCGGTCGCCACGCCTTTGACCGAGCCGTCGTCGTTATACAAAATCTCAGCGGCCGGAAAGCCCGGGAAAATCTCGACGCCCAGCGCCTCGGCCTGCTGGCCCAGCCAGCGCGTGACATTGGCCAGCGAGATCACGTAGTTGCCGTGGTTCTTGAAGTTGTCCGGCAGCGCCCAGGTCGGCACGCTTTTCGAGCCGGTTTCGGTCAGGAACAGGAATTTGTCTTCGGTCACGTCCACCGTGAGCGGCGCGCCCTTTTCCTTCCAGTCCGGAATCAGTTCGGTGATGGCGCGCGGGTCCATCACCGCGCCCGAGAGGATATGCGCCCCGATCTCCGAGCCCTTTTCCAGTACGCAGACGCCGATCTCGGCGCCTTTTTCCGCCGCCAGCTGTTTCAGGCGGATCGCCGCGGACAGGCCGGCCGGGCCGCCACCGACGATCACGACGTCGTATTCCATCGACTCGCGTGGACCGTACTGCTCAATGAGACTTGCGGGGGTCATCGATGCTCCTCTTACCGTTAGAATGCTTTTTTCGGGTTCGTATTGTGGGCGATGGTCTCTCGCACTGCAACCAGAGGAAAGCAGATTAGCACGATCGTTCTATTCCGTGATACGGTAATGACCCGCAGTGGACGGTCTTA
>JASLFM010000052.1 GCA_030150585.1 Acidovorax sp. | reverse complement strand
GCGCGAGCGCGCATGCTCGCGCAGCGCGTGCGCCATCTCGTGGCCCATCACCATGGCGGCCTCATCGTCGGTGAGCTGGAGCTGGTCGAGGATGCCCGTGTAGAACGCAATCTTGCCGCCGGGCATGCAGAAGGCGTTGATCTGCTTGCTGCCGATCAGGTTGACCTCCCAGCGCCACTGGCGCGCGCGGTCGTTCCACTGCGCGGTGTAGGGAATGATGCGCCGCGCGATCGCGTGCAGGCGCTGCAGCTGCGGGTTGCCCTGGGGCGCGAGCGCGCCCTTGGCACGGGCCTGGGCCAGCAGCTGGCTGTACTGCTGGGTGGCGGAACTCTCCAGCGTCTCGGCGGGCACGAGCTTGCGCATGCCCGAGGCATTGCCCACATCCACCTGCGCGAGCGCGGGTGCCGCCACCGCCGCGCCCGCCGCGAGCAGAAAGCCGCGCCGCGCATTCCAGGGCGACGCCTTGGCAGCGCACAGGGCGCAGCCGGTGTGGGAGGTCAGTGCGAGGTCGTGCATGGCAGGCTATCTGGGGACATAGGCGCATTTTTACAGCCCAAGACCCCGGCAGCCCACTATGCCTGCGCCGGCTCCGGCCGGCGAAAGGCCACGGGCCGCAGCTCCGCCCGGATCACCGCCATCAGCCCCAGCATCACCAGACCCAGGCCGCCCCATGCGGACAGCGGCTGGCGCTCGCCCACGATGAGCACCGCCAGCACGAAGGCAGCCACGGGCTCGATCAGCGTCAGGGTCACCCCCGTGGCGCCCGAGATGCTGCGCAGCCCGTTGGAGAACGCCACATAGGCCAGCCCCGAGACCACGGTGCCCAGGTACACCACCACGGCCAGCGCCGGGGCGCTCGGCGTGGGCGCACCCGCCAGCGCCCAGGCCACGGGGCACGCCAGCAGCGCAGCCCCGGTGAATACGCGCTGGTTCACCCGCCCGGGCGCATGGGCCGCCACCAGTCGCTTGTTCACCAGCGCATAGCTGGCGTACCACAGCCCGGCCCACAGGCACAGCCCCAGCCCCGTCCAGGACAGCGCCGCCGCCGTGCCCTTGCTCAGCACCATGGCCACGCCCCCGGCCACGCTGACGGCCGTGCCCAGCCACCACAGCGCCGACGGCGGCGAGCGCAGCAGCAGCGCCTGGATGAGCCCCGCCCAGATGGGGCTGCTGCCGATGGCCACGGCCGTGCCCACCCCCACGCCCGCCAGGCGCACCCCGGCATAGAACGTGATGCTGTAGCCGGCCACGCCGGCCGATGCCAGCACCCACAGTGCGAGCGGCACAGACCGGCCCGACGGCACGGACGGCTGCGGGGCCGCGCGCCCTCTCACCGCTGCCTGCAGTACGGCAAAGAAGACGCTGGCCACCGCCAGCTGGGCCGCCCCGACCCAGAACGGCGACAGGGTGCCGGCCCCCAGGCTCTGGGCCGTGCCGGTGGTGCCCCACAGGACGGACGCCAGGGCCACCAGGGCCACGCCGCGGCCCGAATGCGATGCATGTGTCATCCCTGCATGCTGCGCCCGCCCGCAGGCCCCAAATGTCGAGCAACGCGCGAAGTGCGTGCCCCGGAATTTCAAGAAAAACCGCCGATAGCGCCCAAGCATACGGCGCGTGCAGCTATGTTTTTTGCAGCAATCCCATCCGCCGCAGCGCCCGCGCACCCACGCCGCGCTCGCGCTTGAGCGCGTAGGCCAGCGCGCTCGCGCTCGCGTAGCCGCACTGCAGCGCCGCCGTCTCCAGCGGCACGCCACGCGCGAGCAGCCCCTGGGCCTGGTCCAGGCGCAGGCCGCGCAGCCAGGCCTGGGGCGTGCAGCCCGCGAGTTCAACCAGCCGCGCATGGAAGCGCTGCGCACTCAGGTGGCATTGCGCGGCCAGCCGGGCCGTGGGCCAGTCTTCGTGCAGCGCGGCCTGCACCGCCCGCGTGAGCCGCGCGATGTCCAGCCCCCGGCGCGCGATCACGCCGGGCGCTTGCAGCACCTCGGCCACCCGCGCAGCCGCATCCCCCAGGGCCTCGGGGGCGCTACGCCACTGCGGCGGCACGGCAAAGCGGCGCACCCGCGCCAGCCCCTGCTGGTCGGGCGCGTCGATCACGAACATGCGCGACGCGGGCGCCGCCAGGAAGCCGTGCCGCGCCCCCGCGGGAATGACGATGCCGCAGGCCGTATCGACGAACGCGGCGCGCCCGGCGATCTCCAGCTCCATGCGGCCCTGCAGCGCGTAAAGAATCTGCGCATGGTCGTGCGCGTGCGCACTGTGCTCGCCGCTGTAGCGGCGCACGGAGCAGCTCGGCTCGAAGGGCGGTGAGGCATCGCGCAGGACCATGGCGCAATGGTAGAGCGTGCGGCGGGATAATGGCTGCGCCCCCCACCGAGCCACCATGTCCGACAGCCCGACCACCACTGCGCCCCCCGCCTCCGCCGATTCGCCCGCGACTGCACACGCGCCCCGCCGCGGCTGGGCCGCCACGTGGCGCGTGTACCTGGAGCCCGCGAGCCTGCGCATGCTCGCATTGGGCTTCTCGGCCGGGCTGCCGCTGCTGCTGGTGCTGGGCACGCTGTCGTTCTGGCTGCGCGAAGCGGGCATCGACCGCACGACCATCGGCTACCTCTCCTGGGTCGGCCTGGCCTATGCCTTCAAGTGGGTCTGGTCGCCGCTCGTGGACCGCATGCCGCTGCCGCTGCTCACGCGCTGGCTGGGCCGGCGGCGCAGCTGGCTGCTGCTGGCCCAGGTGGCCGTGGCGGCGGGCCTGGCGGCCATGGCGTTCAACGACCCGCAGCAGGCGCTGCAACCCGTGGTGTGGTGCGCGCTGGCCGTGGCCTTCGGCTCGGCCACGCAGGACATCGCGCTCGATGCCTTCCGCATCGAGTCGGCCGACGCCGACCGCCAGGCCGCGCTGGCCGCCACCTACCAGACGGGCTACCGCCTGGCCATGATCTGGGCCGGCGCGGGCGTGCTGTGGCTGGCCGCGCGCTCCGAGGTCAGTGCCGTCGCGGGCTACCAGCACGGCGCCTGGCGCATGGCCTACCTGGCCATGGCGGCGTCGATGGGCGTGGGCATGCTCACGGTGCTGCTCTCGCCCGAGCCCGCGCCGCGCGCGCTCGCGCCGGCACGCAATGCGCTGGAGTGGCTGCGCGGCGCGCTCGTCGAGCCCTTCGCCGACTTCCTGCGCCGCTACCGCTGGCAGGCGCTGCTGGTGCTGGGCCTGATCGCGGTGTACCGCATCAGCGACGTGGTCATGGGCATCATGGCCAACCCGTTCTA
>JASLFM010000049.1 GCA_030150585.1 Acidovorax sp. | reverse complement strand
GATGAGGAACAGCTTGGCCGACTCGTCGATGCCGAACCACAGGATCACGAGCGGGATCAGCGCGAGCGCCGGGATGTTGCGCACCATCTGCACGGTGGAGTCGAGCAGCGTCTCGGCGATGCGCAGCGAGCCCGTGAGCAGCCCCAGCAGCAGGCCCAGCCCGCCGCCGATGGCCAGCCCCGTGAGCGCGCGGCCCGCGCTCACCTTCACATGGGTCCACAGCTCGCCCGATTCGGCCAGCGTCCACGCGGCCCGCACCACTTCGAGCGGCGCGGGCAGCACGCGCGTGGACAGCCAGCCCCAGGACGAAGCGAGCTGCCACAGCACGATGAGCGTGACGGGCACCACCCAGGGCAGCAGGCGCCGCCCCAGGGCCGCGGCCCCGCGCAGCAGCGCGCGCTGCAGGCGGCCCGGTTCGCCGGACTCGCTGGGGTCGTTGGGCACAAGGCCCACGGAGAGTTCTTGCACGGCTTGGTTCATGCCTGCCCCCTGTCAGCTTTGCGCCGCTCGCGGCACGAACTGGTGGGCCACGGCCTCGCCGAACGGGCCGCCCAGGGCGCCGCCCGCAAGCTTCTCGCGCACGGCCAGCGGCAGCAGCGGGAACACCAGCTCCGCGAAGCGGTACGCCTCTTCGAGGTGCGGGTAGCCCGAGAGCACGAATGTGTCAATGCCCAGGCCGGCGTACTCGCGAATACGCTCGGCCACCGTGTGCGGGTCACCCACCAGGGCCGTGCCCGCGCCACCGCGCACCAGGCCCACGCCGGCCCACAGGTTGGGGCTGATCTCCAGGTCCTTGCGGCTGCGCTTGGCGCCGCCGGCGTGCAGCGCGGCCATGCGGCGTTGGCCCTCGGAATCCATGCGCGCAAAGGCGGCCTGGGCCTGCACCACCGTCTCGTCCTTCAGGCGGCTGATGAGGCTGTCGGCCGCGGCCCAGGCCTCGGCGTCGGTCTCGCGCACGATCACGTGCAGGCGGATGCCGAAGCGCACCGTGCGGCCGTGGCGCGCGGCCTTCTCGCGCACGTCGGCGATCTTGCGCGCCACCTCGGCCGGGGGCTCGCCCCAGGTCAGGTAGGCATCCACCTGCTCGGCCGCCAGCTCGTGCGCGGCCGGCGACGAGCCGCCGAAGTACACGGGCGGGTGCGGTCGCTGCACGGGCGGGAACAGCAGCCTGGAACCCTTGACCTGCAAGTGCTGCCCCTCGTAGTCGAGGCTCTGGCCTTCATGGCTGCGCGCCAGGATCTCGCGCCAGATGCGGATGAACTCAGCCGACTGTTCGTAGCGCGTGGCGTGGTCGAGGAACACGCCGTCGCCCTCCAGCTCGGCCTGGTCGCCGCCCGTCACGAGGTTGATGAGCAGCCGCCCGCCCGAGAGCCGGTCGAACGAGGCCGCCATGCGCGCAGCCAGGCTGGGCTGGTGCAGGCCGGGGCGCACGGCCACGAGGAACTTGAGCCGCTTCGTCACCGCGATCAGGCTGGAGGCGACGACCCAGGGGTCTTCGCACGAGCGGCCTGTGGGGATCAGCACGCCCTCGTAGCCCAGGCTGTCGGCCGCGATGGCAACCTGCTTGACGTAGTCGTGGCTGAGCTGGCGCGCGCCCTCGGAGGTACCGAGGTAGCGGCTGTCGCCGTGGGTGGGAATGAACCAGAAAACTTGCATGGAACGGATCTCCTCGTGGAATGCAGAAATGCGATGGGATTCAGGTGCGCGCCAGGCGCGCGAACTCGGCGGCCTTGGGGGCCCAGACGATGTCGGCCACGGTGACGGGCCTGGGGATCAGGCCCAGCTTGAAGAACGCGTCGGCCACGCGCTGCTGGTCGGCCACCGTGCGGGGGCCCAGCAGCCCCACGGGCGAGCGCGGGCGGCGCTGGATGAAGAGGCTCACCACGCCCGCGTCGAGCCCGCTGAAGCTGGCGATGAGCTTGATCGCCTCCTTGCGCGCGTCCTGCGCGAGCTGGTCGGCGCGCGTGAGTTCGTCGAACAGCACGGCCAGCACCTGCGGGTGCTTGTCCACGAAGGGGCGCGCGGCGAGGTAGAACGAGTTGTTGCTCGACAGCTCGCGCCCCGTGGCCAGCACGCGCGGCTGGATGGCCAGCTCGGTGGCGGCGTAGAACGGGTCCCAGATCGCCCAGGCGTCCACGCTCTTGCGCTCGAACGCGGCGCGCGCGTCGGCGGGGGCCAGGTACACGGGCTGGATGTCGGCCCAGGCCAGGCCCGCCTTGTCCAGCGCGCGCACCAGCAGGTAGTGCGCGCTCGAGCCCTTTTGCAGTGCGATGCGCTTGCCCTTGAGGTCGGCCAGGCGCTGCAGCGGCGAGTCGGCCAGCACGAGGATGGCCGAACTGTCGGGCTTGGGCGGCTCGGCCCCCACGTAGAGCAGGTCCTTGCCCGCCGCCTGCGCGAACACGGGCGGCGAATCGCCCGTGAGGCCGAACTCCAGGCTGCCCACGGACAGCGCCTCAAGCAGTTGCGGTCCGGCGGGAAACTCCAGCCACTGGATCTTGGTGCCTGGAAAGCGCTTTTCGAGCACCCCCTGCTGCTTGAGGATCACGAGGTTGACGGCCGACTTCTGGTAGCCGATGCGCAACTGCTCGGGACCCTGCACGGGCTGGGTGCTCTGCGCACGCGCATAGCGGCTCGCCAGGCTCCAGCTGAATGCCGTCACGGCCAGCAGTTGCAGCGCGCGGCGGCGCTCGGGCGTCAAGGGGGAGGAATGTGCCATGGCATGTTCTCCTGCGGTGGGGGAGGCTCAGAGCAGATCGACCGGCGCGGCGTGCAGCAGGTTGAGCTTCTTGGGGATCAGCTTGAGCGCGTGGAAGGTGTCGGCGATCTGCTGCTGCTCGGCCAGGATCTCGCGCGTGACGGGCGCGGTGCCGTAGTTGGCACGGCCCACGTAGACCTCGGTGACCGCCCTGTCGAGCCCGAGCACGCTGGCGAGCTCGGCCGCGGCCTCGCTCTTGTTCTTCGACACCCAGGTGTCGATGGCGTTGATCTCCTCGATCGCGATGCGCAGCACGTCGGTGTTCCTGGTCGCGAAGTCGCGCGAGGTGAAGTAGTACGCGCGGTTGTTTACCACACCCGTCGCGTCGGCGAGCAGGCGCGCGTCGAGCGACTTCTGGGCGGCGGCCAGGAACGGGTCCCAGATCAGCCAGGCGTCCACCGCCCCCTTCTCGAAGGCCGCGCGCGCATCGGCCGGCGCGAGGAAGATGGACTGCACGTCGCCATAGGCCAGGCCGTGCTTTTCCAGCAGCTTCACGAGGAAGTACTGCACATTCGAGCCCTTGTTGTAGGCCACGCGCTTGCCCTTGAGGTCCTTGACGCTGCGGATCGGCGAGTCCTTGGGCACGATCACGGCCTCCAGCGCGGGGCGCGGCACGGTGGCGCCGGCATAGACCAGCGGCGCGCCGGCGGCCTGCGCGAAGATGGGAGGTGCCTCGCCCACGTCGCCGAAGTCGATGGAGCCCACGTTGAGCGCCTCCAGTTGCACCGGGCCCGCGTTGAACTCGGTCCAGGTCACCTTCACACCCAGCGGAGCCAGGCGCCTTTCGAGCGTGCCGCGGTTCTTGAGGAGGGACAGCCACCCTTTCTGATTGCCCACGCGCAGCACGCGCTCGGGTTTCTGGGCCCAGGCGGCGCCGGTGGCGGCCCAGGCGGCAAGGCCCAGACCCGAGGCCAGCACATGGCGGCGGATTGGGAAGGAAGCGATGGCGGTGTTCTGTTTCATGGCAATGGTCTTTCTGGAAACGGCGGGCAACAGCCCGCCGGCCCCGCCCTGCGGCGGGGTTGGCATATGCAATGGGAAGAAGAAAGGGCGGACGACGCGGTGGCGCGTCAAACGCTACATCGCACCTGCGAGAACGGTACGGGCGCGAAGCGGCCCGACTGCGCGGCGGGCGGGCGCAGGGTTTCGGTGATGAGCAGGTTCACGGCATCGTCGATGCGCGCGGCCACGTCGCCGGCCACCTCGTAGGCGCCTTCGGGCGTGAGGGCAACCTGCCCGTCGGTCGCGTAGATGCCCGGCAGGATGTGCTTGGCACCCAACGACTGCAGCACGGGCCGCAGCGCGTAGTCGAGCGCCAGCATGTGGTGCGGGCTGCCACCCGTGGCGAGCGGCAGCACGGTCTTGCCCTTGAGGGCCGTCTGCGGCAGCAGGTCGAGGAAGACCTTGAGCACGCCGCTGTAGGCCGCCTTGTACACGGGCGTGGAAACGACCAGCACGTCGGCGTCGGCCACCTGCTCCACCGCGTGGGCGACGGTGCGGTGGGCCGCGTCGGCCAGCAGCAGCGCCTGCGGGTTCAGGTCGCGGAT
>JASLFM010000047.1 GCA_030150585.1 Acidovorax sp. | reverse complement strand
GCCTGGTGGGCGTCGACGAAGTCGCGCTCGAAGGCGGCGATGTCCTCGGGGTAATAGAACTCGACTAGGTTGACCGTCTTCTGCGGCGACACCGGGTGCAGCGTGGACACGACCAGCACGTGCGGGTACCACTCCACCATGATGTGCGGGTAGTAGGTCAGCCAGATGGCGCCGGCCTCGGGCGGGCGGCCTTCGCGGTACTTCAGCAACTGGTCGTGCCAGCGCTGGTAGACCGGCGAGCCGGGGCGCTCCAGCCCCTGGTGCACGCCCACGGTCTGCACCGAGTGGTGCTTGCCGAACTCCCAGGCCAGGTCCTCGCAGCTGACGAAGGCGCCCAGACCGGGGTGGAAGGGGCCGACGTGATAGTCCTCGAGGTAGACCTCGATGAAGGTCTTCCAGTTGTAGTTGCACTCGTGCAGTTCGACATGGTCGAGCACGTAGCCGTCGAACGACAGCTCCGCGCGCGGGCCCATGCCCGCGAGGTCAGCCTCGATGTCGCGGCCGTTGTCCTCGAAGAGCAGGCCGTTCCACTCGCGCAGCTTGTAGTTGTTGAGATTCAGGCAGGGGTCGTGCGCAAAATGGGGCGCACCCAGCAGCTCGCCGCTCGCGCTGTAGGTCCAGCGGTGCAGCGGGCACACGATGTTGCCCCCCGCATGGCCCTTGCCCTGTCCTTGCAGGGAGCCGCGGCCCTTGAGCATGACCGCCTGGCGGTGGCGGCACACGTTGGAAACCAGCTCGACCTGGCCCTTTGCGTTGCGCACGAGCGCGCGGCCCTCGCCCTCCTGGGGAAGGGCGTAGTAATCGCCGGCGTTGGGAACGCTCAAACTGTGCCCCACATAGCGGGGCCCGCGCTGGAAGATGGTCTCCAGCTCGCGCTGGAACAGCGCCTCGTCAAAGTAGCTCGAAACTGGTAGTTGGCTTGCGGCCTGCTGCAGTTGAAGACTTAAATCAGACATGGGTGACCTGACCTAAAGACTCCCCACAGGGAGGGTGCGCGTGCGCACGGGTGAAAAAAGACAAAACCGGCCGGGACAAAGATACCCAGGGCCGGCTCGACGGGAATGGGATTATAGGCGGTGGGGTTATTCCCGTATCCCCCATGCGTGTATTGGTCAGCCGTGCTTGGCGGGGCTTGGATTCCGCTCTCTACGGACCTGGGACGGCAGCGCCTAGAATCGGCCGTTTTGACCCCGCCGCTTCCTCCCATGCCCAAGGCACCAGCAGCCCCCCCCGCCCCTACGGAACCCGCCAGCTACGAAGCGGCGCTGGAGGAGCTCGAGCAGCTCGTGGGCCGCATCGAATCGGGCCAGCTGCCGCTGGACGAGATGCTGGCCGGCTACCAGCGCGCGGCCATGCTGCTCGCCTTCTGCCGCGCCCGGCTCGAGGCCGTGCAAGACCAGATCAAGGTGCTGGACGAAGGGGCGCTGCAGCCATGGACGCAAGAGTGATGGGCTTCGACCTGCCCGGCTGGAGCGGCCGCCACCTGGCCCGCGTGGAAGAGGCCCTGTCGCAATGGGTGCCGCTCGATACGCCCGCCGGCCTGGGCGAGGCCATGCGCTACGCCGTGCTCGACGGCGGCAAGCGGCTGCGGCCGCTGCTGGTGCTGGCTGCGGGCGAGGCCGTCGGCGGCCACGCGGAGGCGGCGCTGCGCGCGGCCTGCGCGGTCGAGCTGATCCACGCCTACTCCCTGGTGCACGACGACATGCCTTGCATGGACACCGACGTGCGGCGCCGGGGCAAGCCCACCGTGCATGTGCGCTTCGGCGAGGCGCAGGCGCTGCTCGCGGGCGATGCGCTGCAGGCCCTGGCCTTCGAGCTGCTCGCGCCCGAGGGCGACGCCATTGCGCCCGCTACGCAGGCAGCGCTGTGCCGCCTGCTCGCGCGCGCTGCGGGCTCCAACGGCATGGCGGGCGGCCAAGCCATCGACCTCGCCAGCGTGGGCGTGGCGTTGACCGAAAGCCAGCTGCGCCAGATGCACCGCCTCAAGACCGGCGCACTGCTGCAGGGCAGCGTGATGATGGGCGCTGCCTGCGGCCATGCCTCTGCCGCCGCGCTCGCTGCGCTCGAGGGCTACGGCGCCGCTCTGGGCCTCGCGTTCCAGGTGGTGGACGATATCCTCGACGTGACGCAGGACTCCGCCACCCTGGGCAAAACCGCCGGCAAGGATGCCGCAAGCGACAAGCCCACCTACGTCTCCCTGCTCGGCCTCGATCGCGCCCGCGCGCATGCGGACGAGCTGCTGCGTGATGCGCATGCCGCACTCGCGGCCAGCGGCCTGCCCGATACGCGCGCGCTCGCGGCGCTGGCCGACATGGTGGTCAACCGCTCGCATTGATGATGGCTGCACTTCAAGCCAAATCGGCCCCTGGCGCTTGCTTGGCAAGCGCTGGTAGCTTCTAAAAGAATAGCTTATGTCCACGACGAACTATCCGCTGCTCGAGCGCGTGAACGACCCGGCCGATGTGCGCCGCCTCTCGCGCGCCGAGCTCAAGCAGCTCGCCACCGAGCTGCGTGCCTTCGTGCTCGACAGCGTGTCCAAAACCGGCGGCCACCTGAGCTCCAACCTCGGCACCGTGGAACTCACGGTGGCGCTGCACCACGTCTTCCACACGCCCGAGGACCGGCTCGTGTGGGACGTGGGCCACCAGACCTATCCACACAAGATCCTCACGGGCCGGCGCGAGCGCATGGCCACGCTGCGCCAGCTGGGCGGCCTCTCGGGCTTCCCGCAGCGGGCCGAGAGCACCTACGACACGTTCGGCACCGCACACTCGTCCACGAGCATATCGGCCGCGCTGGGCATGGCGCTGGCAGCCCGGCAAAAGGGCGAGGAGCGCCACTGCGTGGCCATCATCGGCGATGGCGCGATGACGGCGGGCATGGCCTTCGAGGCGCTCAACAACGCGGGCGTGGCCGACGCGAACCTGCTCGTCATCCTCAACGACAACGATATGAGCATCAGCCCGCCCGTGGGCGCGCTCAACCGCTACCTGGCCCAGCTCATGAGCGGCCAGTTCTACGCCAAGGCCCGCGACGTGGGCAAGAGCGTGCTCAAGAACGCGCCGCCGCTGCTCGAGCTCGCCAAGCGCTTCGAGCAGCAGGCCAAGGGCATGGTGGTACCCGCCACGCTGTTCGAGAAGTTCGGCTTCAACTACATCGGCCCCATCGACGGACACGACCTCGATTCGCTCATCCCCACGCTCGAGAACATCCGGGGCCTCAAGGGGCCGCAGTTCCTGCACGTGGTTACCAAGAAGGGCCAGGGCTACAAGCTCGCCGAGGCCGACCCCGTGGCCTACCACGGCCCGGGCAAGTTCGACCCCAGCGTGGGACTGACCAAGCCCGCCACGCCCCCGAAGCAGACCTTCACCCAGGTCTTCGGGCAGTGGCTGTGCGACATGGCCGCGCGCGATATGCGCCTCGTGGGCATCACGCCCGCCATGCGCGAGGGCTCGGGCATGGTCGAATTCCACCGGCGTTTCCCCGAGCGCTACTACGACGTGGGCATTGCCGAGCAGCATGCCGTCACCTTCGCGGCTGGCATGGCCTGCGAGGGCGTCAAGCCCGTGGTGGCGATCTACTCCACCTTCCTGCAGCGCGCCTATGACCAGATGATCCACGATGTGGCGCTGCAGAACCTGCCCGTGGTGTTCGCGCTCGACCGCGCGGGTCTCGTGGGCGCTGACGGCGCCACGCACGCGGGCGCCTACGACATCGCGTTCATCCGCTGCATCCCGAACATGAGCCTGGCCTGCCCGGCCGACGAGCGCGAGTGCCGCCAGCTGCTCACGACGGCCTACGAGCAGAACCACCCCGTGGCCGTGCGCTACCCCCGCGGCAGCGGCGCGGGCGTGGCACCGCTGCCGGGGCTGGAGGGGCTGCCGTTCGGCAAGGGCGAGGTTCGGCGCCAGCGCCAGGGCGCGCAGGGCGGCGGCCCGCGCATCGCGATCCTTGCGTTCGGCACGCTGCTGTATCCCGCGCTGCAGGCCGGCGAGGCGCTCGACGCCACGGTGGCCAACATGCGCTGGGCCAAGCCGCTCGACACCGCGCTGCTGCTGGAGCTGGCGGCCAGCCACGACGCATTGGTGACGGTGGAAGAGGGCGCCATCATGGGCGGCGCAGGCAGCGCCGTGTGCGAGGCGCTCAATGCGGCCGGCGTGGCCAAGCCCGTGCTGCAGCTGGGACTGCCCGATGCGTTCATCGAACACGGCGACCCGGCCAAATTGCTGGCGCTGCAGGGGCTGGACGCCGAGGGCATCCAGCGCGCGATCACGCAGCGCTTCATCGCCGAGCGCTGAACGCCGGGGGTCCTCGCTCCTACAATTGCAACCAGCGGTATCCGCCGCACCGTTGTCCAAGGTGGCGTGAAGACCATCCCTTGCCGGAGACCCTTCCCCCATGGATCGTCGTTCAATCTTCAGGCATGCCGGCATGGCCGGGGTGCTCGCCGCAGGTGTTGCGCCCGCCGTGCATGCGCAGCCTGCCGTGCGCTGGCGCCTGGTGTCGAGCTTTCCCAAGCTGCTCGACACGATCTACGGCGCGGGCGAGGTCTTTGCGCAGGCCGTTCGTGCCATGTCGGGCGGCCGCTTCGAGATCCAGGTCCACGCAGGCGGTGAACTGCTGCCCGCCTTCGGTGTGCTCGATGCCGTGCAGACCGGAGCCATGGAGGTGGCTCACACGGCGCCCTACTACTTTTACGCCAAGCACCCGGCCTTCGCGCTGGGCTCGGCCATTCCCTTCGGCTTCAACGCGCGGCAGATGAGCGCCTGGATGCTGCACGGCAATGGGCGCAAGCTCATGAACGAGTTCTATGCGGGCTACAACATCGTGAGCTTCGCGGGAGGCAACACGGGCACCCAGATGGGCGGCTGGTACCTCAAGGAGCTGCGCTCGCTGGCCGACTTCAAGGGCCTGAGGATGCGCTTGGGCGGTGGCCTGGCAGGCGAGGTGATGTCGCGCCTCGGCGTGGTGCCCGTGGACCTGCCGGGCGGCGAAACCTACCAGGCCCTGCGCAACGGCACCATCGATGCGGCGGAATGGATCGGGCCGCACGACGATCAGAAGCTCAACCTGCACAAGGCGGCGTCCTACTACTACTACCCCGGCTGGTGGGAAGGGGGGGCCGAGTTGGACTTTTACATCCACCGCAAGGCGTTCGACGCCCTGTCGGCCGAGAACAAGGCCATCGTGCAGGGGGCGGCGGCCATTGCGCATGCCGACATGCTGGGCAAGTACGACGCGCGCAACCCTACGGCGCTCAAGCAGCTCGTGGCGGCCAAGACCCGCGTGCAGCCGTTCTCGCAGGCGATGATGGACGCGGCCTTCCATGCCTCGATGGAGGTGTTCGCCCAGAACGACGCGAAGAGCCCCGAGTGGAAGAAGATCTACGCCGACATGCGCAGTTTCCAGCGCGACCAGATCCTCTGGTTCCGCTTTGCCGAGGCGCGCTACGACACGTTCTTGTCCGTGCAGAAGATGTGAGGTGCGGCATGCGGCCTCACCAATGCTTGCAGAAGCCTGAAGGCACCGCACCGCACGATGCGTTTCCGGGGTTAACCCGTAAAAAGCCGGGGGTGCATCTTCCTACAATGGATTTGGCCTATTTCGTCAACACCAAATTGGAGACCCTTCATGGATCGTCGTTCCCTCATTAAACACGCTGGTATCGCGGGCGTGCTGGCCGCTGGCGTGGCACCTGCCGTGCACGCCCAGGCCGCCGTGCGCTGGCGCCTGGCTTCGAGCTTCCCCAAGTCCCTGGACACGATTTTCGGTAGCGCCGAGAAGTTCTCGCAGACCGTCAAGGCCCTGTCCGGCGGCAAGTTCGAAGTGTCGGTGCACCCCGCCGGCGAGCTGATGCCCGCGTTCGGCGTGGTGGACGCGCTGGAGAAGGACACCATCGAAATGGCGCAGTCGGCTGCCTACTACTTCGCTGGCAAGGACCCGATCTTCTCCATGAGCTGCGCCGTGCCCTTCGGCCTGACCGCGCTGCAGAACACCGCCTGGAAGGACTATGGTGGTGGCCGCAAGCTGCTCAACGACTTCTTCGCCAAGTACAACTTCAACATCCTGAGCGCGGGCAACACCACCACTCAGATGGGCGGCTGGTACCGCAAGCCCATCAAGACCGTGGAAGACCTCAAGGGCCTGAAGATGCGTCTGGGCGGCGGCATCTTCGGCGAGGCCATGGCCAAGCTGGGCGTGGTGGCGCAGTCCCTGCCCGCCGGCGACATCTACCAGGCGCTGGAAAAGGGCACGCTGGACGCGGCTGAGTTCGTCGGCCCCTACGACGACGAGAAGCTGGGCTTCAACAAGGTGGCGCCCTACTACTACTACCCCGGCTGGTGGGAAGGCGGCGCCGACCTGGAGTTCTTCATCAACAACAAGGCGTTCGCCAAGCTGTCCGATGAGAACAAGGCCATCGTGCACGCCGCCGCTGCCGTGGCCGCGACGGACATGACGGCCAAGTACGGCGCGCAGAACCCCATTGCGCTCAAGCGCCTGGTGGGTTCGGGCACCAAGCTCACGGCCTTCCCCAAGGCCGTGATCGACGCGGGCTTCAAGACCTCGATGGAGGTGTATGCCGAGCACGTGGCCAAGTCGCCCGAGTTCAAGACGATCTACGAAAGCATGCGTGCATTCCAGCGTGACCAGATCCTGTGGAACCGCGCTTCCGAGTTCCCGTACAACCAGTACATGAACAGCGTGAAGATCTGATCTTCTC
>JASLFM010000031.1 GCA_030150585.1 Acidovorax sp. | reverse complement strand
TCCATGCCCGCGTAGAGCTGCCCCACCTGGGCTTCGTAGCCATTGAACAGCAGCGTCTTGCGCTTCTTGGCGAACAGGCCATCCTCGCCGATGCGGCGCTCTGTGGCCTGGCTCCAGCGCGGGTGGTCTACATTCGGGTTTACGTTGGAGTAGAAGCCGTATTCGTTGCGCGCGGCCTTGTTCCAGGCCGTGGGCGGCTCCTGCTCGGTGAAGCGGATCTTGACGATGCTCTTGGCGCTCTTGAAACCGTACTTCCAGGGCACGACGATGCGCACGGGTGCCCCGTTCTGGTTGGGCAGCACCTCGCCGTACATGCCAAAGGTGAGCAGCGTGAGCGGGTGCAGGGCCTCGTCCATGCGCAGCCCTTCGGTGTAGGGCCAATCAAGCACGCGCGAGCCCACATAGGGCATGGTGGCCTTGTCGGCCAGCGTAACGAATTCCACGTACTTGGCGCTGCCCAGCGGCTCCACGCGCTTGATGAGCTCGGCCAGCGAATAGCCCACCCACGGAATCACCATGGACCAGCCCTCGACGCAGCGCATGCGGTAGATGCGCTCCTCCTGCGCACTGAGCTTGAGCAAATCTTCAAGCGCCCATTTCCCCGGCTTCTTCACGAGCCCCTCGACCTCTACGGTCCAAGGACTGGTCTTGAGCGTGTGGGCGTTGCGCGCCGGGTCGGCCTTGTCGGTGCCGAACTCATAAAAGTTGTTGTAGCTCGTCGCGTCCTGGTAGGACGTGGGCTTTTCCATGGTCACCGCGCCGCTGACAGCCGAAGCCCCGCCCGGCAGTGCGGCCAGCTTGCCGGGGCGCGGCACGGCGGCCCAGGCTTCGCGCCCGGCCCATGATGCGAGCGCGGCACCGGCCGCGCCACCTGCCAGCAAGCGCAGCAGGGCCCTGCGCTGCTCGTAGACCGCACGCGACGTGATGTCGCTGCCGTGGGGGTGGTTGAAACCGTTATTCCGGGAATGAATCAGCATGGCCTGGCCTTTCGTCTGTCGTCGCTACCCATGGGCTCTGCCCTAGAGAGCCCTCTACTGCCAATTCGTTCCCCGGCCGCCCCCGGTTACACGGGCTGCGATCAAAGCGTGCCGTAGCTGTGCAACCCCGAAAGGAACATGTTCACGCCCAAGAACGCAAACGTCGTGACGGCCAGGCCCCCGAGCGCCCACCAGGCCGATACCGTACCGCGCAGCCCCTTGACGAGCCGCATGTGCAGCCACGCAGCATAGTTGAGCCACACAATCAACGCCCAGGTTTCTTTCGGGTCCCAGCTCCAGTAGCCGCCCCAGGCCTCGGCGGCCCAGAGCGCACCGAGCACGGTCGCGATGGTGAAGAATGCGAAACCCACCGCGATGGCCTTGTACATGACGTCGTCGAGGATCTCGAACGCGGGCAGCTGCGCGGCGATGCGCTTGCGCGCAAGCAGGATGCCGGCCACGATCAGGGCCGACACGCCGAAGTACACCATCCAGTAGCTACCGCCGTTCTCGGTCGCCCCTTGGCGGAACACGATGGGCTCGAAGCACAGCACCACGCCCAGCAGCCACAGTGGCGCGAGCTTGTACCAGCGCGTCTCGCCAGCCTGCTGCTTGATGAGGTAGGCAAAAGCCACCATGGCCGACATGGCGAAGGTGCCGTAGCCGATGAAGTTGGCGGGCACGTGCAGCTTCATCCACCAGCTCTTGAGCGCGGGCACCAGGGGCTGAATTTCGTGCGCCTCGCGCACCACGGTGTACCAGAGCAGGAAGCCCACCGCCGCGCTGACCACGAGCATGACAAAGCCCCCGAGCGCGCGCGTGCCGTACTGCTGCTCGTAGTAGAGGTAGAACGCGGCCGTCATCCAGCAGAACATGACGAACACCTCGTAGAGATTGCTTACCGGGATGTGGCCGATGTCAGCCCCCACGAGATAGCTCTCGTACCAGCGCACCATGGTGCCGATGAGCGCCATGCCCACGGCCACCCAGGCCAGGCCCGAGCCGATGAGGGACATGGTCCCGTCCTTGCCGCGCGCGAACATGCCGATCCAGTAGAACAGCGTACTCATGAAGAAGATCATGCTCATCCAGAGGATGGCCGACTGGCTCGACAGGAAGTACTTGAGACCGAACACCGTCTCGGCCCGCGCGAGGTCGCCCTGGTACAGCCCGATCGACAGCAGCGACAGCGCCGCCACCACCAGCATCAGCGTGCGAAGCGGCCGCCAGAACCAGCCCAGCCAGATGGCACAGGGAATGGAGCCGAGCAGGATGCCCTTCTCGTACACGTCCATGTAGGCGCCGTAGCGCGAGAGCGCGAACAGGCCGCCTGCGACCACGACCAGGGCGAACAGCCAGTCGAACCAGTTGCGGCGGGCGAAGTAGCCCTCGTGCAGGGTCAGCGTGGTGGTGGCGGTGTTCATGCGGTGTCTCCGTGGGGCGGCTGCGGCTGCGGCGCGCCGATGAGTTTCTGGCTAAGCTGTGCGAATTCGCGGTCGCCGTCGAGCGTCTTGCGGTTGGTGGACAGCGCCATGGTGGCATGGGCGCGCCCGTCCTGCGGCGCGATCCAGACCCAGATGCGGCGGTCACGCACGTAGAGCATGGCAAAAACGCCGAGGATGAGCAAGGCGCAGCCGAGGTAAACGATGTTCTTGCCCGGTGCACGCGCCACCTGGAACACGCTGGCCTGCACCTGCGTGAAATCCTTCAACTCGAAGGCCATGGGCGCAGGGTAAATCTGTACGTCGCTGAGCGAGAGCACAGCCTGGGTCATGAAGGCCTGCGTCTGGTCGCTCTGCACCAGGGGTGCGAGGCCCGCGCGTTCGCGCGTGAGCTGGGCCAGCTCGAACAGCGTGCCATTGAGAATGCGCACCAGCACCTCGCCCGCGCGGGTCCGCTCGGTCTCGGGGACGTTGGCCTCCATGAAATCTGAGATGGCCTGCAGGCCGCCATGGTGCTTGCCATCCTCGCCCTGTCCGCCCGCGAACAGCGAGAGCGCGCGCAACGCGGACTGGGCCAGTTGCTCAGCCAGGTCCTTGCGCGAGGCGTCCACGGCGTGGGCCACGTAGCGGCGCACGGCCAGCTCACGCTGGGCCGGGTCGTTCAGCGCGGCACGCATGCGCAAGAAGCCCTCCATGCCGCCCTGATCGTCCACGGGAATGCGCAGGTAGCGGAAAGGATCGGCCGGTGTCTCGCGCACCCCCAGCAGGAACACGGGCTGGCCGTCGCCCGTGTCCACGGGCAGCATGTAGTTGTGGAATTCGCGCGCCTGCCCCGCCGCGTCACGCAGCTTGTAGCTCACGCTGGGGCCCACGTTGCGCAGCTCTTTCTTGCTCACGGTCTTGTTGCCCGCGCCCAGGCGCGCGTCGATCGACTGGCGCAGGTCCACCTTGCGCACATCGGCGCCCGAGCCCGCGCCGGCGTCGCCGATGTTCTCGACGTTTATGGTGCGCAGCGCCGTGTACTCCAGCGTGAGGGCCTGGCCCGCCACGCCGTTCGTGAGCTGGGTCTGGCCGCCGATCACGCCTTCGATGTCGAAGGGCTTCACACCCGCCACCATGGGCACGGCGTGCAGCTTCACGTGCGAGCCGCCATCATCAAAGCTCGACTGGTAGATCTCGATGCCCTTATAACTCGCCGGGTGGTTCACCTCGATGCGCGCGGGCACCTGCTCGCCCGTGGCCTTGTCGTGGATGACGACCTCGCTCGCGAACAGCTTGGGCATGCCCGTGGAGTAGTGCTCGACGATGAACTTCTTGAGCTCGATCGCGAAGGGCAACTCCTGCAGCAGCACGCCGTCGGACTGGCTCAGGATGGCCGTGCCCGATTGCGTGCCCTCGGCCACGAGCAGGTTGCCGCGGAAGGTGGGGTTGCGCTCAGAGAGGCGATGTTCGGGCGCCACGTCGGCAATGAGCCCGCCGCCGCGGTAGGGTGTCTTGCCGCCCAGCCACATCTGTGCGCGCACGATGAGGTCGCCGTCGAGCAAGCCGCCCAGGCACACGAGCACGATGGCGCTGTGCGCGGCGATGTAGCCGATCTTGTGCGCCGCGCCGCTCTTGGCCGCCACCATCCAGCCGGCTTCGCGCTGCTGCAGCCGGACCTTCCAGCCGCCGCTGGCGAGCAGTTTGCCTATGCGCTGCGCGGCAGCTTCTGGCGCCTCGGCCAGCACGGCCTGGGCCTTGTGGTGAAAAGCCTTGAGGCTTTGCTCGCGGATGTTCTCCTTGTAGCTGCGCAGGTCGGCCAGGTACTTGGGCGTATGGCGCGCAATGCACAGCGACGTGCTGGTCACGAGGAACGCGAGGATCAGCAGGAACCACCAGGCGCTGTACACCGCGTTGAGCTTGAGCGCGAGGAACAGCTCGGCCCAGAACGGCCCGAACTGGTTCACGTAGTTGGCTGCGGGCTCGTGCTGCTTGAGCACCGTGCCGATCACCGAGGCGATGCAGATCACCGTGAGCAGCGAGATCGCGAAACGCATCGAGGACAGCAGCTCCACGGCCGCGCGCAGGGCAGGCGAGCGGGACTGGATACGTAAGCCGTGGGTGGTGTCGGTCATGGAGAAGGGAAAAGCCGCGGGCCGGAATGAAAACAGGCGGGACCATCTGGCTCGATGGACCCGCCCGTGTTGGGGTTTGTTATTGGCGGTTGGTTCCGGGCGCCCCGATCAGGAGCGCCCCATATGCCTGACGCAGATCAATCAGCGCAGACCTGCGATGTAATCGGCCACGGCCTTGATTTCGCGGTCGTTCATCTTGGCAGCCACGCCGGCCATCTGCGGGCTGTTGCCACGCTTGCCCTCGCGGAATGCCACGAGCTGCGTCACGGTGTAGTCGGCGTGCTGGCCTGACAGGCGGGGGTACTGGGCCGGAATGCCAGCACCGTTGGGGCTGTGGCAGCCCGCGCAGGCAGCGATGTTGCGGTCCTGGATGCCACCACGGTAGATGCGCTCGCCCAGGGCCACGAGGTCCTTGTCCTTGGCGAAGCCCGCCTTGCCGGCCTTGGAAGCGGCCCAGTAGGCGATGTTCCTCATGTCGTCATCGGACAGCGTGGCCGCGAAGCCCTTCATGATGGGATCGTTGCGCTTGCCGGACTTGAAGTCCTGCAGCTGCTTGACGAGGTATTCGGGGTGCTGCTGCGCCAGCTTGGGCTGGGCCGTCACCGTGGAGTTGCCGTCGGCACCATGGCAGGCCGCGCACACGGCGGTGTAGCTGGCTTCCCCCTTCGCCAGATCGGGCTTGGCGGCCTTTTGCGCAGCGGGCGCTTCGCCTGCAGAGAAGGCCGGGAAAGCGGGGGCTACCAGCACGGCAGCCGTCAGCAAAGAGGCGAGCAACTTCATATCGAGGGACGTGTGGTTATGTAAGCAAATCCTGGCGATTCTACAATGAGGCTCCACTGCTCCCCAATCCCTCATGACGAACCCTTGCGCTGCGTCTAATGCAGCCGCCATCGACGCCAAAGCGGCCATGGGCTGGATGCACACGGCCCGCTTCCTGACGACGGCCGCACAGCTGCACCACCTGCCCGCCATCGACGTGCCCGAGATTGCCTTCGTGGGCCGCTCCAACGCGGGCAAGTCCACCTGCATCAACACCCTCACGCAGCAGCGCCAGCTCGCCTTCGCCTCCAAGAAGCCGGGGCGCACACAGCACATCAACCTGTTCGCGCTCGGCAAGCAAGGCGCTACGGATGCCGTGCTCGCCGACCTGCCCGGCTACGGCTACGCGGCCGTGTCGCGCACCGACAAGCAGCGCTGGCAGCAGGTGATGGCCAACTACCTCGTGAGCCGCACGGGCCTCACGGGCATCGTGCTGCTGTGCGACCCGCGCCTGGGGTTGACCGAGCTCGACGAGGCGCTGCTCGAGGTGGTGCGACCGCGCGTCGAAGCGGGCCTCAAGTTCCTTGTGCTGCTGACCAAGGCCGACAAGCTCACGCGCTCCGAGCAGGCCAAGGTACTGTCGATTACGCGACTGCAGGCCGGCGGCGGCGAGGTCAGGATGTTCTCCGCGCTCAAGAAACAGGGCGTCGACGAGGTCGCGCAGCTGCTGTGGCAGTGGGCGCACCCGGCGGTGGAGCCCAGCGCTCCAGAAGCACAACCCGATCAACCCTGAGCGCCCTTCCAACCTGCGCTCACAGCTATGAAAGGTGTAGCGCATGGTGGAAGAATTCGCACACAGCCTGCCCCACGGCATCACCCTGCATTGCCGCGCGGCTGGCACCCCGGGCCGCCCCGTGCTGCTGTTCCTGCACGGTTTTCCGGAAGGCGCCTTCATCTGGGACGAACTGCTCGCGCACTTCGCGCGACCCGAGAACGGCGGCTACCGCTGCGTGGCGCCCTGCCTGCGCGGCTTCGGTCGTTCGAGCGCTCCCGCCGAGGTCGAGGCCTACCGTGCCAAGCACCTCGTGCAGGACCTTGCAGCGTTGATCGCGCTCGAAAGCCCCGGCGCGCCGCTGGCCGCCCTGGTGGCGCACGACTGGGGCGGCGCCGTGGCCTGGAACCTCGCCAACCAGCAGCCCCAACTGCTGCACCGGCTGGCCATCCTCAATTCGCCGCACCCGGGCGCGTTCCTGCGTGAATTGCAGCACAACCCGACGCAGCAGGCCGCGAGCCAGTACATGCATTTCCTGTGCCGTCCCGATGCCGAAACCCTGCTGGCCGCGGACGGCTGGCGCCGGCTGTTCGCCTTCTTCGCCACGCCGGACGGCCAGCCGCCCGCATGGCTCACGCAAGCAGTGCGCGCGCAGTACCGTGCGCTGTGGTCGCACGGCCTCACGGGCGCCTGCAACTACTACCGTGCCAGCCCCCTGCGCCCACCGCGCGAGGGGGACGACGGCATCCACGCGCTGGCCTTGCCACCCGGCATGCTCACCGTGGAAGTCCCCACGCTCGTGCTCTGGGGCATGGCCGACCCGGCCCTGCTGCCCGGCCTGCTCGACGGGCTGCCCGGCTGGATTCCGCAACTGCGCCTGCGGCCTGTGGAAGGCGCCTCGCACTGGATCGTGCATGAGCAGCCCGAGCGCGTCAGGGACGAGCTGGCGGGCTTCCTCCGGAATCAGTAAACCGATGCCTCGCCTTCGGGCCGCGTCTTGAAACGCTTGTGCACCCAGTAGTACTGGCCCGGCATGGTGTCAATCACCGCCTGCAGTTCGCGGTTCATGCGCGCCGTATCGGCCTCCACGTCGTCGGAGGGGAAGTTGGCCCAGGCGGGCGTGATTTCGGCCACATAGCCCTTCGGCGTCATGCGGGTGTACATGCCCAGCACCTTGGCGCGGCCCAGCCGCGCGAAGCGCGAGAGCGAGGGCACCGTGGCCGCCTGCACGCCGAAGTACGGCACGAAGATCGATTCCTTGCGGCCGAAATCCATGTCGGGCAGCAGATACAGCAGGCCGCCCTGGCGCAGGTTGGCGATGATGGGCTTGACGCCATCGGCGCGGTTGAGCATGCGCACGTCGCCGAAGCGCTGGCGCCCGGCCATGAACCAAGCGTCGATCACCGGGTTGGGGTGCGTGGAGAAGATCGAGGTGAACGGTCGCGCCGTATGCAGCGGCAGCGCGAGGCCGCCCGCATCCATGCCCAGGAAGTGCGGCGCGAAGAGGATGGTGGGCTCGTCGCCCTCCAACTCTTGCAGCGCGCCCTGCAGCTTCACCCGGGCCAGCACGACCTCGCGCGGAGACGACCACAGCCAGCTGCGGTCCAGCCAGGCCTGGCAGAAGCGCACGAAAGTCTCGCGCGCCCAGGCGCGGCGCTGGGCGGCGCTGGCCTGGGGGTAGCACAGTGCGAGGTTGCGCAGCGCGATGCGGCGGCGGGGCACGGCCAGCACGTAGAGCACCTGCCCGAGCACCCACCCGAACGCGCGCAGGACCGGCAACGGCAGGTGGGCAAGCACCCCCATGAACCAGACACCCAGACGTGACGCCATGTGCGAACTCATGCGGCCACCCCGACCGCGGGCTCGCCGCGCGGCTGCTTGTAGCGCCCATAGCCCCACAGGTATTGCTCAGGGCACTGGCGGATGACCCGCTCCATGGCCTCGTTGATTTGCCGCACGGCGGCGTCGAGAGAGTCGGACAAGGGCACGGAAAGCTCCTTTAGATACAGCACATAGCCCCGCCCCCAGGGCTCGCGCTCACAGCGCGCCAGCACCACGGCAGCGCCAGTCTGCTGCGCCAGACGCGCCGCCAGCGTCATGGTGTAGGCCTCGCGGCCAAAAAAGGGCGCCCACAGGCCCTGCCCCTCGGGCGGCACCTGGTCGGGCAGCAGACCCACGGCTTCGCCACGCCGCAGGGCCTTGATCATCTGGCGCACGCCGTTGAGCTCGGTGGGCACGGCCCGCACGCCCGGGCGGTTGCGCGCCGTGCGCATGACCTCGGCCAGCCAGCGCTGGCGCGCGGGCCGGTACAGGATGGTGATGTCGCCATGTGCCGCGCTCCAGCGCCGCGCGGCGGCCTGCACCGACATCTCGAAGCAGCCGATGTGCGGCGTGAGGAACACGATGCCCTTGCCACGGCCCCAGGCACGCTCCACGCACTCAGCGTTCTCGATGCGGCAGGCGGGCAGCGTGCCCAGCCACAGACGCGGCATCTCGGCCACCATGCGCCCCGCGTGGCCCACGGCCGCCCGCACCCGCGCGAACGCGTAGCCCGCCAGTGCCGCGTTTTCAATGAACCGGCGGCGGTACGTGGGCGAAGCCCAGAACACCAGCCACCCCATGGCGGCGCCCAGGCCGTGGAGCAGCCACAATGGACAAAGGGAAACGATGCGGAACAGCGTTGGCATTAGAATGTGGGGGTCGCTGAGTTAAATGAGCAACTTGCAGGGCGACGTAAAAAAATTCTGCTAAAGCGTTCGCCAAAGCTCCCAAGGCCGAGGGCAACGCCCCAAATGCCAGAACACAGGAGTTTATTCACAAATGGCGAACGACTTTCTCTTCACCTCCGAATCCGTCTCCGAAGGCCACCCCGACAAGGTAGCCGACCAGATCTCGGACGCCATCCTTGACGCCATCTTCACGCAGGACCCGCGCTCGCGCGTGGCCGCCGAGACGCTAACCAACACGGGCCTCGTCGTACTGGCCGGAGAGATCACCACCAACGCCCACGTGGACTACATCCAGGTGGCGCGCGACACGATCAAGCGCATCGGCTACGACAACACCGACTACGGCATCGACTACAAAGGCTGCGCGGTCTTGGTAGCCTACGACAAGCAGAGCAACGACATCGCCCAGGGCGTGGACCATGCGAGCGACGACCACCTGAACACCGGCGCCGGCGACCAGGGCCTGATGTTCGGCTATGCCTGCGACGAAACGCCCGAGCTGATGCCCGCGCCCATCTACTACGCGCACCGCCTGGTCGAGCGCCAGGCCCAGCTGCGCAAGGACGGCCGCCTGCCCTTCCTGCGCCCTGACGCCAAGAGCCAGGTGACGATGCGCTACGTGGACGGCAAGCCCCACAGCATCGACACCGTCGTGCTGTCCACCCAGCATGCGCCTGAGATGAGCCTGGGCGACAAGATGACGCCCGAGTTCTACGAGGCCATCCGGGAGGAGCTGATCAAGCCCGTGCTGCCCAAGGACTGGCTGACGCCCGACACCAAGTACCTGATCAACCCGACCGGCCGCTTCGTCGTTGGCGGCCCTCAGGGTGACTGCGGCTTGACCGGCCGCAAGATCATTGTGGACACCTACGGCGGTGCCTGCCCGCACGGTGGCGGCGCCTTCTCGGGCAAGGATCCGTCCAAGGTGGACCGCTCGGCCGCCTACGCCGCCCGCTACGTGGCCAAGAACATCGTGGCCGCCGGCCTGGCGCGCCAGTGCCAGATCCAGGTCGCCTACGCCATCGGCGTGGCCCGCCCGATGAACGTGACGGTCTACACTGAAGGTACCGGCGTCATTCCTGACGACCAGATCGCCAAGCTGGTCAACGAGCACTTCGACCTGCGCCCCAAGGGCATCATCCAGATGCTGGACCTGCTGCGCCCGATCTATTCGAAGACGGCGGCCTACGGTCACTTCGGCCGTGAAGAGCCAGAGTTCTCGTGGGAGAAGACGGACAAGGCGGCAGCGCTGCGCAAGGCCGCGGGTCTGTAAAAGCCTCGCCGCTTCACAAGAACACCGCCCACCGAGGCGGTGTTTTTCTTTCCGCCTCCTACAGAACCTGCCGTTAGAGTCAACGCACCGGCAGGGTGCATCACGCGTGCCTCATGCCGACCGGCAACCCATGGAGGCGGTGATGCAGATGCAATCCTTGCGGATCGGAACCCGGCTGGCGCTGGGCTTTGGGTTGGTGCTGGTGCTGCTGGCCATCGCCGTGGGACTCAGCTACCGGCAGATGGCCAAGGTCGGCCCGCACATCGACCGGCTGATGGAGCTGCAGCGCCAGCAGGACCTGGCGCAGGACTGGCGCACGCAGACGCAGCTCAACGTGACCCGCACCGACGCCGTCGCCCGCGCCGGCGGCACCGGGCCGGTGGAGGCGTTCTTCGCGCCGGTCATCAAGGCCACCAGCGCCAAGATCAGCGAGCTGCAGGAGGCGCTGAGCAAGGACGCCGACTCCGACGAGGGCAAACGCCGGCTCGCCGACATCGCCGCCGCGCGCAAGGCCTACGTCGACATCCGCAACGGCGTGTTCACGCAGCTCAAGGCCGGCGAGGCCGACGCCGCGCTGCAGACGCTGGAAGGCAAGATGCGCCCCGCCGCCGACGCCTACGTCGCCACCATCAGCGGCATGGCCGACTACCAGGGCGAGCGCGTGCGCGACGAGACCCGCTCGGTGCTGGAGGCCGCGCGCCACACGCAGGTCGTCATGTTCGTGCTGTCCGCCATCTGCCTGAGCCTGGGCGTGGCGGCCGCGTGGCTCATCACGCGCTCGGTCGTCGGCCCGCTGCGCGCTGCCATCCGCGAGGCCGAGGCCGTGGGCCAGGGCGACCTGTCGCGCGACATCCGCGCCGAGGGTGCGGACGAGACCTCGCAGCTGGCGCAGGCGCTGGCCAACATGCAGCAGGCGCTGCGCCACCTGGTGGGCTCGGTGCGGCACAACGCCAACGAGGTGGCCACGGCGAGCTCAGAAATCTCGCTGGGCAGCAACGACCTGTCCGCCCGCACCGAGCAGCAGGCCAGCGCGATTCAAGAGACAGCCGCGTCGATGGAAGAACTGTCGGCCACCGTGAAGCTCCATGCCGACAACGCCGGCCAGGCCGACCAGCTCGCGCACGACGCCAGCGAAGTGGCGCGCCAGGGCGGCGACGTGGTGGGCGAGGCGGTGCAGCGCATGCGCGGCATCGAGGAAAGCTCGCGCAAGATCGGCGACATCATCGGCACCATCGACGCGATCGCGTTCCAGACCAACATCCTGGCGCTGAACGCCGCGGTGGAAGCCGCCCGCGCCGGCGAACAGGGCCGCGGCTTCGCGGTCGTCGCCGGCGAGGTGCGCATCCTGGCCCAGCGCAGCGCCGCCGCAGCGCGCGAGATCAAGACGCTGATCGGCGACAGCGTGGAGCGCGGCGAGCAAGGCGCCGTGCTGGTCAACCGCGCGGGCGAGACGATGCAGCACGTCGTGTCCGCCATCGGCCGCGTCGCCCACATCGTGCGCGAAATCAGCGCCGCCAGCCGCGAGCAGAGCACCGGCGTCACGCAGGTCGGTCAGGCCATCACGCAGATGGACCAGGCGACGCAGCAGAACGCCGCGCTGGTGGAAGAAAGCGCGGCGGCGGCCGAGAGCCTGAAGCACCAGGCGGACGAGCTGGTGAAGCTCGTCGCGACGTTCAGGACTTAGGCCACACCCCGCAACGCATCGTCCAGCACCTCAACCCAATGCCGCACCGGCGTCGCCGTGCC
>JASLFM010000511.1 GCA_030150585.1 Acidovorax sp. | reverse complement strand
GCGGCTTCGGGCATCGCGAGCTTCGACGAGCTCATGGCCACCGCCCAGGCCAAGGCGCCGCTGCAGCGCCTGGTGACGCTGGACGAAATCGCGCAGCTGAGCATGTTCCTGTGCACCGACGCAGCTTCCGGCATGACCGGGCAGACGATTTACGTGGACGGCGGCGTCCACGCCGTGGATTGAGGAGGACTCCAGAACCATGAACACTAACGCACCCGATCTCGAATGGATGGAGAACGTCACCTATGACGAGCTGAGCGTGGGCCGCAGCGCCCGCCTGCTGCGCACGGTGACGCTCGAGGACATCCAGGCCTTTGCCGCCGTCTCCGGCGACGTCAACCCTGCCCACCTGAACCCCGAGTACGCCGACGCGACCATGTTCCATGGCGTTATCGCCCACGGCATGCTGGGCGCGGCGCTGATCTCGGCGCTGTTCGGCACGCAGTTCCCCGGCCCTGGCACCATCTACCTGGGCCAGGAGCTCAAGTTCACCCTGCCCGTGCGCATCGGCGACACGCTCACCGTGGTGGCCACCGTGAGCGAGAGGGACGATGTGAAGAAGCGCGTCGCGATGGACTGCCTGGTCACCAACCAGAAGGGCGAAGTGGTGCTCAAGGGCGTGGCGCGGCTCATTCCCCCCGCGCAGAAAGTGCGCGTGCCCAAGGTGCATGCGCCGCGCATCCAGCTCTTCGACCCCGAGGCGCGCTTCCAGGAACTGCTCGCGCTGGCCGACGGCATGCCCGCCGTGCGCTGCGCCGTGGTGCACCCGTGCGACGCGGGCTCGCTCAGCGGCGCGCTCGACGCCGCGCGGCATGGCCTCATCGTGCCCGTGCTCATCGGCCCCGAGGCGCGCATTCGCGCCGTGGCGGCCGAGGCGGGACTGGACCTCGCGGGCGTGGAAATTCTCGGCGTGGAGCACAGCCATGCCGCCGCCGCGCTCGCCGCGGGCATGGCGGCGCGCCGCGAGGTCGAGGTGCTCATGAAGGGCAGCCTGCACACCGACGAGCTCATCAAGGCCGTGCTCGCCGAGCCCGCGCTGCGCACGGGGCGGCGCATGTCGCACGTATTCCGCTTCGACGTGCCGCTGTACGCCAAGCCCCTGCTCATCACCGACGCGGCGCTCAACATCCTGCCCACGCTGGCGGAAAAGGTCGACATCGTGCAGAACGCCATCGACTTCGCGCGCGTGCTCGGCGTGGAGGTGCCGAAGGTGGCCATCCTCTCGGCCGTGGAGACGGTGAACCCGGCCATCCCGTCCACGCTCGACGCGGCGGCGCTGTGCAAGATGGCCGACCGCGGCCAGATCCAGGGCGGCGTGCTCGACGGGCCGCTCGCCTTCGACAATGCCATTTCGGCCCAGGCGGCCGAGATCAAGCAGATTGCATCGCCCGTGGCGGGCGACGCCGACATCCTGGCCGTGCCCGACCTGGAGAGCGGCAACATGCTGGCCAAGCAGCTCGAATACCTCGCGGGTGCCTCGGGCGCAGGCCTGGTGCTGGGCGCGCGCGTGCCCATCGCGCTCACCAGCCGCGCCGACGGGCCGCGCGTGCGCGTGGCCTCCGCCCTGCTCGCCACGCTTGCGGCCTACCACGCGCAGCGTGCGCGCCAGCCCCGGGCCGCGGCGGCGCAGGCCTGAGGAAGGGGCGCACCATGGCCGTGCTTTCCGTCAACGCGGGCTCGTCCTCGCTCAAGTTCGCGCTCTACCCGTTGCGGGGCGGCGTGGTGCAGCCGGTGGCCATGTCGGGCTGCATCCAGGGGCTGGAGCCCGGGGGCGAGCCCTTGCTCGAATGGCGCCAGGGCACGGCCCGCCTGCGCCAGGCGCTGCCGCCCGGGCCGGGCGGCACGTTCGAGCGCGCGCTTGCCCAGCTGCGCACGCTGCTGGCGAGCGCCGACCACCTGCCCGCCATCCAGGCCGTAGCACACCGCGTGGTGCACGGCGGGCGCGACTTCCGCGAGAGCGTGGTGGTCGCGGGCGATACGCTGGCGCGGCTGGCGCGTCTGAACTCGCTCGCGCCGCTGCACCAGGCGCACAACGTCGCGGGCATCCGCTGCTTCCAGGCCGCGTTCCCGGCACTGCCGCAAGTGGCCTGCTTCGACACGGCCTTCCACGCAACCATTCCCGAGGTGGACTACGCCTTCGCGCTGCCGCAGGCGCTGGCCGAAGAGGGCGTGCGCCGCTACGGCTTCCACGGCCTTTCGTACCAGTACATCATGGGAGCGCTGCAGCAGCACACGGAGCGCGTCGGAGGCCGCGTCATCATGGCCCACCTGGGCAACGGCGCGAGCCTGTGCGCCGCGCACGGTGGCGCCAGCCGCGCGAGCACCATGGGCTTCTCGGCGCTCGACGGACTCATGATGGGCACGCGCAGCGGCTCGCTCGATGCAGGCGTGCTGCTGTACCTGATGGAGCAGGGCTGGGGCCACGACCGCATCCAGGCGCTGCTCTACAAGCAGAGCGGGCTGCTGGGCGTTTCGGGCATTTCGGCCGACATGCGGCGGCTGCGCGAGGCGGCCGCCCAGGGCAGCGCGGCCGCGCAGCGGGCCATCGCCATGTTCACGCACCGCGTGGTGCGCGAGTCGGGCGCCATGGCGGCTTGCCTGGGCGGGCTCGACGTGATCGCGTTCAGCGGCGGCATCGGCGAGCACGACGTGGCGCTGCGCGCCGAAGTCAGCGAGCGCCTCGCGTGGCTGGGCCTGCGCATCGACGCGGGCCGCAATGCGCGCGCCACGGGCGACGCCGTGTGCCCCATCCATGCCGAGGGAAGCGCTGTGGAGGCCTGGGTCGTGCCCACCGACGAGGGCCGCGTCGCGGCGCGCGAGGCGGTGCGCCTGCTGGCGCTTGCCGCGTGTGACGAGGCAGCATGCGCTGTCGCGCAATAAAGCGCAAAAAAGCCGCTAGCGCCTGTTGATCAAGCGCTGGCAGCTATCGGTTCGAGAGCAAACAAGGTGTGGCCCCGCAACTGGCCGCGCCCACTGGCCTTGGCCGTGTAGAGCGCGGCATCGGCGCGCGCGAGCAGGGCCGCGAGGTCCTGCTCATCCACCTGCCGCTCGGCCAGTCCGGCGCTGTAGTCGACCGCATGGCCGAGCTCGGCGAGCGCGCCGGCGCGCAGCGCCCCCCGCAGGCGCACATCCAGCGCCCGGCCCGCGGCGGCATCGCCGTACAGCAGCAGGCAGAACTCCTCGCCGCCCAGGCGCGCCGCCAGGTCGCTTTCGCGCCGCTGGGCCTGCAGCAGGCGGCCAAACAGGCGCAGCACCTGGTCGCCGGCCTCGTGGCCGAGGGCGTCGTTGATGCGCTTGAAATGGTCCAGGTCCACCATGACCGCCGTGAGCGGCAGCCCGAGGCGCCGTGAGTGCGCGAGCATGGCCCGGGCACGCTCCTCGAACCCGCGCCGGTTAAGCAGCCCCGTGAGTTCATCGGTCACGACCAGGGTGCGCAGCTGCTGGTTGGTCTCGTCGCGCCAGGCCGCGAGCACGGCCGCGAACAGGGCCGTGGTGCACATGCCGCAGAGGATGATGAAGACGTGGTTCAGGGCATCGGGGCTGGTGTAGTGCAGGGGTTCGGTGCCCAGCCAGGCCCGGGCCGTGCGGGTCCACAGCGCCAGTGCGATCACCAGTCCGCAGCCGCAGAGCACCCAGCGCCAGCCCCTGGCGCACTCCTTCTGCGGCCGCAGGCACATGTGCGCCAGGATCAGCAAGCCCAGGCCCTGGAAGAAACTGAACCAGAGAAAACGCTCCAGCCCATGGGGCCACAGCAGCGCGAAGCCCAGGGGGCCCGCCAGGCAGCACAGCCGCAGCCACCGCAGGCCGGGCCGGGGGCCGAGCCAGAGCACCAGGGCGCGGGAAAGGGTCCATTGCCCCAGCATGATGGTCATCGTGGCCCCGATGGCGAGTGCCGGCTCCCAGACGCTGCCGCGCAGCCGGCTCAGCAGGACCATGGAGGTCCATGTGGCGGCTTGCAGCATAAAGTAATGCTGCACATGGCGTGCTGCGGGGCTGATGTGGGCGCCCATGACCAAGGGCAGTGCCACCGCCATGGCGATGAAGTTGCCCAGCGTGAGCAGGCCGAGTGAGGCGAGGTCCAGGGTGTGCATGCAACGCGTTACTGGAATGCCACCTCGGCGAAGCTGCGCAGCTTGCGGCTGTGCAGCCGGTGCACCCCGCCTTCGCGCAGGATGTCGATGGCGCGCATGCCGATGCGCAGGTGCTGGTCCACGCGCTCGCGGTAGAAGTGGTTGGCCATGCCGGGCAGCTTGATCTCGCCGTGCAGCGGCTTGTCGGAGACGCACAGCAGGGTGCCGTAGGGCACGCGGAAGCGGAAGCCGTTGGCCGCGATGGTGGCGCTTTCCATGTCGAGCGCCACGGCGCGGCTCTGGCTGAAGCGGCGCTGGGGCGTGTTGTCGGGCAGCAGTTCCCAGTTGCGGTTGTCGGTGCTGGCCACGGTGCCTGTGCGCATGATGCGCTTGAGGTCGGCGGGCGGCACCTGGGTCACGTCGGCCACGGCCTGCTCCAGCGCCACCTGGATCTCGGCCAGCGCGGGGATGGGAACCCACAGCGGCAGTTCCTCGTCGAGCACGTGGTCCTCGCGCACGTAGGCATGGGCCAGCACGTAGTCGCCCAGTTGCTGGCTGTTGCGCAGGCCCGCGCAGTGGCCCAGCATCATCCAGGCGTGCGGGCGCAGCACGGCGATGTGGTCGGTGATGGTCTTGGCGTTGGCCGGGCCCACGCCGATGTTGACCATGGTGATGCCGCTGCGGTCGGCGCGCATGAGGTGGTAGGCCGGCATCTGCGGCAGGCGCGGCGGCGTGCTGCCCAGTTCGTCGCCCGGCTCCGCGGGCAGGCCCGCGCGGCGCGTGACCACGTTGCCGGGCTCGACGAAGGCCACGTACTCGCTGCCGGGGTTGGCCATCTCGGCGTGTCCCAGGCGCACGAACTCGTCGATGTAGAACTGGTAGTTGGTGAACAGCACGAAGTTCTGGAACCACTCGGGCTGCGTGCCCGTGTAGTGGCGCAGGCGGTGCAGCGAGTAGTCCACGCGCGGCGCCGTGAACAGGGACAGCGGCTGCGGCTCGCCGGGCTGGGGACGCCAGGTGCCGTTGGCGATGCCATCGTCCATGGCTGCGAGGTCGGGCAGGTCGAACAAATCGCGCATGAGCGTGCGGCGTTCGGGACTCAGCGTGCCCTCCACATGGTCGTGCTCGGCGAAAGAGAAGTGGATGGGGATGGGGTGCTGGCTCGTGCCCACCTCCAGCTCCACGCCGTGGTTCTTGCGCAGCAGCCGGAACTGCTCGGTGTAGTAGTCGGCGAACAGGTCGGGCCGGGTGAGCGTGGTCTCGTAGCGCCCCGGCCCTTCGACGAAGCCGTAGGCCAGCGAGGTCGGGGCGCGCGCCACGGTGCTGGTGTGCACGCGCACGAACGGGTAGAAGGCGCGCACCGGGCCGCCAGGCGTCTCGCCGGCGACAAAGCGCTGCATGGCGTCGCGCAGGTGGCCGATCTGCTGCTGGTAGATCATGTTCACCTGGGCGAAGGCTTCGGCCGGTTCGGTGTGGCGGGTGGGGGCGATGAAGTCGGGTGTGAGGGCCATGGGACTATTGTCTACGCCCCGTGTGTCGGTTGGATGCGTTCGGCCTGCCGGTCCTGCAGCCAGGCCAGGGCCTGCGCGGCGTCCATCGGCGGCGAGAAGCCGTAGCCCTGTGCCAGGTCGCAGCCCAGGCTGCGCAGCAGGGCCTGCTGTGCAGTCGTCTCCACGCCCTCGGCCACGGTTTGCAGCTGCAGGCTGCGCCCCATCTGCACGATGGCCGTGACGATGGCTACGTCGTCAGCGCTGGCCGGGGTGTCGATCACGAAGGAACGGTCGATCTTGAGCTTGTCGATGGGGTAGCGCTTGAGGTAGGCGAGCGACGAGTAGCCTGTGCCGAAGTCGTCGATCGACACACCCACGCCCAGGGCCTTGAGCGCATCGAGGGTGTCGCGCACATGGTCGGCCTGCTGCATGAGCGCGGACTCGGTGATCTCGATCTCGAGGAACGCCGGTACCAGTCCCGTGGACTGCAGCACCGCGGCGATTTCCCCAGCCACGTCGCGCTGGCGCAGCTCCAGCGCCGAGAGGTTCACCGCCACGGGAACGCGCGGCAGGCCCGCGTCGTGCCAGGCCTTGAGCTGGCGGCATGCCTCGTGCAGCACCCAGCGCCCGATGGGCGTGATGAGCCCATGTGCCTCGGCGAAGCCGATGAATTCGTCCGGCCCCACCAGGCCCCGCTCGGGATGCTGCCAGCGCACCAGCGCCTCGAAGCCCGAGAGACTTCCGTCCGCCAGGCGCACCTGGGGCTGGTAGTGCAGGACGAAGGCCTTTTGCTGGATCGCTTCACGCAGTTGGCGCTCCAGTTGGAGCACCTCCAGCGGGGCGCGCTCATCCATGCCGGGCAGGTAGAACTGGCGGTTGCCGCGGCCGCTGTCCTTGGCGTGGTGCAGGGCCGTGTCGGCATGGCGCAGCAGCTCCTCGGCGTCGTTGCCGTTCTCCGGGTAGAGGCTGATGCCGATCGAGGGCGACAGCGAAACGGGCGTGCCCTGCACGGTGTGCGGCGCCCCCACGGCTTCGAGCAGCTTGTCGGCCACCACGCCGGCGCTCTGCGGGTTGTCCAGCTCGGCCAGCACCACGACGAACTCATCGCTGCCCAGGCGCGCAACGATGTCGGATTCGCGCACACAGGCCTCAAGGCGGCGCGCCATCTCGCACAGCAGCTCATCGCCCGCGTGGTGGCCCAGCGAATCGTTCACGGTCTTGAAATGGTCGATGTCGATGGACAGCAGGGCCATGCGGCCGTGGCGGCGGCGCGCGCGCGAAAGCACCTTGCCGAGCTGCTCCATGAGGTAGCGGCGGTTGGGGAGCTGGGTCAGCGTGTCGTGCAGCGCCAGGAAGGCCACGCGCTCCTGGGCCTGCTTGCGCGCGGTGATGTCCCGCGCCACCACGATGCGGAAAGTCTGACCATTGACCGGCATGGTCTTGGCCACGGCCTCGATGGGGATGTGGCGGCCGTCGCGGTGGATGCAGGCGACTTCGTAAGGGTCTTCGCGCCCGTGGGCGATGTAGTCGCGCACGGTCTGGTGGAATTCGGGGCTGATGTAGTCGATCACCCGGCGGCCCACCAGCTCGGAAAGGGAGTAGCCCGTGAGCCGCTCCAGCGCCTCGTTGCCGTCGGTGACGATGCCGTCGCTGTGGAACACGATGGCTTCCTCGGTCGCCGCGCTGAACTTGCGCATGCGCTCCTCGCTCTCTCGCACCGCGCGCTCGGCCTGCCAGTGGTGGGTAATGTCGTGGATCAGCACGAACGCGCCGAGCTGCCGGCCCCCCGCGCGGTGCGGGATGAGGTTCACCTCCATCATGCCCGGCTGGCCGTCCCGCGTGGTGTAGGGCCGCGTGTACTGCACCTGCTCCCCCGCGATGCAGCGCTGCACGTAGGGCTGGATGACCTCCCAGGCCGCCTCGCCGATGGCCTCGCGCACGGTCTTGCTGAGAATAGACGCCGCCGTGTACCCATTGAAGCGCGCATAGCGCTCGTTGGCGAAGCGGCAGCGCAGCGTGCCTATTTCGAAATAAGCGATGCTTGCGGGCACCGCGTCCGCCATGAGTCGCAGCAGCGAATCGCTCGCGTGGGCGTCGATGCCATCCTGATCTTGTACGCTGGAGCCGTCCGGCATTTCCCTACCCCATGAATAGGAGGGTTATAGCCGATTGCCAGGGGATGGCGGGTGCGGAGAAGCCCGTACGCCGCCTGTGCATGGTTCAATGCAGCCATGGAAATGCCTGGGGATTTCATGTCCATCCTGGCCGTGCTGGCCGGCGCGCTGGGCAGCGGCCTGCTGATGGGCATCGAGCGCGAGCGGCGCAAGGGCTCCGGGCCGCAGCGCGCGCTCGCGGGTGTGCGCTCGTTCGCGCTGGCGTCCCTGGCGGGCGCCACCGCTGCCCTGCTGGGCAGCGGCTGGCTTGTGGCCGTGGGGGCGGCTTTCGTGGCGGCGCTGGGCGTGGTGGCCTCCGCGCGTGACCGCTCGGGCGATCCGGGCGTCACCACGGAGATCGCGCTCTGGCTCTCTTATGCCATCGGCGTGGTGTGCACAGTCAGCCTGCCCACTGCGGCGGCGCTGGCCGTGGCGGTGACCGGCCTGCTGGCCGCGCGCGATGCCCTGCACCGGTTCGCGCGCGACTGGCTGCGCCCTGCCGAGGTGCAGGGGGGGCTGGTGCTGGCGGCCATCGCACTGCTCGCGTTGCCGCTGGCACCCAACCGGCCACTGTGGGGCGAGGTTCTCAACCCGCAGGTCATGGTGCGGCTGGTGTTCGTGCTGTTGCTGATCCAGTCGCTGGCCCACCTGGGGCGGCGGTTGCTCGATGCGCGCCATGCCCTGGCGCTGGCGGCCCTGGCCTCGGGCTTCGCATCGAGCACGGCCACCATCGCCAGCCTGGGCGTTGCTGTGCGCGAAGGGCGCGAGGCGCCCCGCTCGCAAGGCGGCGCGGCCGTGCTTTCCTGCGTGGCCACGATGGTCCAGATCGTCGTCGTGGCTGCCACGGTGCAGCCCGCCTGGCTGGCACGGCTGTGGGCGCCCGCGCTCGCCGGGGGCGTGGTGGCAAGCCTTTGGGGCTGGGCTTTGCTGCGGTCGGGCGGGCTTGCCGTGGCGGGCAGGGCGCCCGCGGCCGATCCGGCCATGTTCAAGCTGCGCGATGCGGTGCTGATCGCCGTGCTGCTCACCGCCATCCAGGTGCTGGTGCAGGGGCTATCGCTCTGGTGGGGGGATGCGGGGCTGATTGCGGGCACGCTGCTGGCGGCGCTGGCCGACGTGCATGCCGCCGTCGCGGCCGTGCTGGTGCAGGGCCGCCCGTCCGATGCGGCGGGCCCAGGCCTGGCATGGGCGATCGCGGCCGCGCTGTCGGTCCACGCGCTGAGCAAGACCGCCGTGGCCTGGGCCAGCGGCGGCTGGCGGTACGGCCTTGCGACGGGCGGCGGCGTGTTGGCGCACACGGCCGCTTTCGCCGCGGTGCTGGCCCTCGTGCAAGGCACACCCGGATAATCCACCCATGAATACCCCCACCGCTTTCTCTGCGCTGCCCCTGTCTCCCGAAATGCAGGCCAATCTGCAGCAATTGGGCTATGCGCAGATGACGCCCATCCAGGCCGCCAGCCTGCCGCTCACGCTGCAGGGCAAGGACCTGATCGCCCAGGCCAGCACGGGCAGCGGCAAGACCGCGGCCTTCGGTCTGCCCATGGTCGAGCGCCTGAACCCGCGCTGGTTTGCCGTGCAGGGCCTGGTGCTGTGCCCCACGCGTGAGCTGGCCGACCAGGTGGCCACCGAAATCCGCCGCCTGGCGCGCGCGCAGGACAACATCAAGGTCGTCACCGTCTATGGCGGCGTGCCCTCGCGCAACCAGATCGCTTCGCTGGAAAACGGCGCCCACATCGTGGTCGGCACGCCGGGCCGCGTGATGGACCTGATGGAGCGCGGCAAGCTCGATATCGGCCATCTCAAGACCCTGGTGCTGGACGAAGCCGACCGCATGCTGGACATGGGCTTTCTCGGCGACATCGAGACCGTGGTGCGCCAGTGCCCGGCCGAGCGCCAGACCCTGTTGTTCTCCGCCACCTACCCCGAGGGCATTGCCGGCCTGGCCCAGCGCTTCATGCGCGACCCTCAGACCGTGAAGGTCGCGGCCCAGCACAGCGCGGGCAAGATCGAACAGCGCTGGTACGAGGTGGATGCGCGCGAGAAACTCGGCGTGGTGGCGCGCCTGCTGGCGCATTTCCGCCCCGAGTCGACCATTGCCTTTTGCAACACCAAGCAGCAGTGCCGCGATGTGGTGGCCGCGCTGCAGGCCCAGGGCTTCAGCGCGCTGGCCCTGTATGGCGAGCTGGAGCAGCGCGAGCGCGATGAGGTGCTGGTGCAGTTCGCCAACAAGAGCTGCAGCGTGCTCGTGGCCACCGACGTGGCGGCGCGCGGCCTCGATATCGCCGATCTGTCGGCCGTGATCAACGTGGATGTGACGCCCGACCCCGAGGTCCATATCCACCGCATCGGCCGCACGGGCCGGGGCGATGCCGAAGGCCTGGCGCTAAACCTGGTCAGCTTGGACGAGATGGGCAGCGTGGGCAAGATCGAGCAGCTCCAGGGCCGCTCTTCCGAGTTTTTCCCTGTGAATGGGCTCACGCCCGCCGCGGGCGGCGAGCTGCTGCCGCCCATGTGCACCATCCAGATCGTCGGCGGGCGCAAGGAAAAGATCCGCGCGGGCGACGTGATGGGCGCCATGTGCGCGGACTTTGGCTACGCGCGCGCGCAGATCGGCAAGATCAGCGTCAACGACTTCTCCACCTACGTGGCCGTGGACCGCCAGATCGCGGCCCAGGCCTGCGCCAAGCTCAATGCGGGGCGGGTCAAGGGCAAGGCGGTCAAGGCCCGGCTGCTCTGAAGCATAGGCTTGTAGCGGGCCATCTGGTGTAATCGGCGTGCGGGCGCATGCCTGATTTGCCCCTGTCCACCATGCCCGAACCCTCTGCCCCCCCATCGCCCACCTGGATGACGCCGCGCAACCTGCTGCGGGCCTCCGTGGTGGTGGCCGTGCTCACCATCGCACTCAAGACCCTGGCCTGGTGGGTGACCGATTCGGTGGGCCTGCTGTCGGACGCGCTGGAGTCCTTCGTCAACCTCGCGGGCGCCGTGTTCGCGCTGGCCATGGTCACGGTGGCCCAGCGGCCGGCCGATGCCGACCATCCGTACGGCCACCACAAGGCCGAGTATTTCTCGTCGGGCTTCGAGGGCATCCTCATCATTGGCGCAAGCGCGGCCATTTTGTGGGCATCGGTGCTGCGGCTGGTGCACCCGCAGCCGCTCGAGCAGCTCGGCTGGGGGCTGGCGCTCTCGGTCGTGAGCACGGGCTTCAACGGCGTGCTGGCCTGGGCCATGTTCCGTTCGGCGCGCGTGCACCGCTCCATCGCGCTCGAAGGCGATGCGCGCCACCTCGTGACCGACGTGTGGACCTCGGTGGGTGTGGTCGCGGGCCTGCTTGCCGCAGCGGCGACGGGCTGGCTGTGGCTCGACCCGCTCGTTGCTATCGGCGTGGCGCTCAATATCTTGAAAGAGGGCTTTTCGCTGGTCTGGCGTGCCTCGCAGGGGCTCATGGACGAGGCCGTGGAGCAGTCGCTGCTCGACCTGATCGGGTCGGTGCTGCGCCGCCACGGCGAGGCCAGCGGCGGTGCAGTGCGGTTCGACAACCTGACTTCGCGCCGTGCCGGCGCCCGCAGCTACGTGGACTTGCACATGCACGTGCCCGCGGACTGGACCCTGGGCCGCGCCGCGCATGCGCGCGCGGCCGTGGAGTCCGACCTCATGGACGCCGTGCCCGGCCTGCGCGCCACGATCGAGCTGCTGCCCGTGGGCGCGGAAACCGTGTTCGAACAATCCGAAGCCCAAGGAAATACAGCGTGATCAGTGTGTTGCAGCGTGTGCGCGAGGCGCGCGTGGAAGTGGATGGCGCCGTCATCGGCCGGATCGGCCCGGGCCTGCTGGCCCTGGTGTGCGCCGAGCGCGGCGACAGCGAGGCCGAGGCCGACCGGCTGCTGGCCAAGCTGCTCAAGCTGCGCGTGTTCAGCGACGCCGAAGGCAAGATGAACCGCAGCGTGCAGGACATCGGCGGCGGGCTGCTCGTGGTGAGCCAGTTCACGCTCGCGGCCGACACCATGGGCGGCAACCGCCCCAGCTTCACCCAGGCCGCCGCGCCGCAGGAGGGCCAGCGGCTGTACGACTACTTCGTGGAACGCGCGCGTGCCGCGCACCCCGTGGTGCAGACAGGCCGCTTCGCCGCCGACATGCAGGTGCACCTGGTCAACGACGGGCCGGTCACCATTCCGTTGCGCATTGCGCCAGCAGCTTGACGAAGGTCAAGTTTGGGGCCGGCGCCCGTCCTATGA
>JASLFM010000490.1 GCA_030150585.1 Acidovorax sp. | reverse complement strand
GGGCACGCCGGCGATGACCACGCGCGGCGTGCCCACGCGGATGCCGCTGGTCACCATCGGCTTCTCGGGGTCGTTGGGGATGGCGTTCTAGTTGATCGTCATGTGGGCGGAGCCCAGCACCGCCTCGGCTTCCTTGCCCGTGATGCCCTTGGAGCGCAGGTCCACCAGCATGACGTGGCTTTGCGTGCCGCCGCCGACGATGCGCAGGCCGCGCTGCGTGAGCGTCTCGGCCACGATGCGCGCATTGGCCACCACCTGCTGCTGGTAAGCCTTGAATTCGGGCTGCAGCGCTTCCTTGAAGGCCACGGCCTTGGCTGCAATGACGTGCATCAGGGGGCCGCCCTGCAGGCCGGGGAAGATGGCGCTGTTGATGGCCTTCTCGTGCTCGGCCTTCATGAGGATGATGCCGCCGCGCGGGCCGCGCAGGCTCTTGTGCGTGGTTGAGGTGACCACGTCGGCATGCGGCACCGGGTTGGGGTACACGCCGGCGGCGATCAGGCCGGCGTAGTGGGCCATGTCCACCATGAAGATGGCGCCGATTTCCTTGGCGATCTTGGCGAAGCGCGCGAAGTCGATGTGCAGGCTGTAGGCCGAGGCGCCGGCCACGATGAGCTTGGGCTTGTGCTCGCGCGCCTTGGCTTCCATGGCGTCGTAGTCGATCTCTTCCTTGGCGTTCAGGCCGTAGGAGACCACGTTGAACCACTTGCCCGACATGTTCAGTGCCATGCCGTGGGTCAGGTGGCCGCCTTCGGCCAGGCTCATGCCCATGATGGTGTCGCCGGGCTTGAGGAAGGCGAGGAACACGGCCTCGTTGGCCGAGGCGCCGCAGTGCGCCTGGACGTTGGCGGCTTCGGCGCCGAACAGCTGCTTCACGCGGTCGATGGCGAGCTGCTCGGCGACGTCCACGTACTCGCAGCCGCCGTAATAGCGGCGGCCTGGGTAGCCTTCGGCGTACTTGTTGGTGAGCTGCGTGCCCTGCGCCCACATGACGGCAGGCGAGGCGTAGTTCTCGCTCGCGATCAGCTCGATATGTTCTTCCTGGCGCTTGTTCTCGGCCTGGATGGCTGCAAAAAGCTCGGGGTCGGTCTGTTCGACAAGAATATTGCGGTGGTACATGGCAGTCCTATGAACTTGATGTCCCTTGAGAACAAGGGCTGCCCAGGCGAACGGCGGAACGCTTCGGGCATCGCCCGGGCGGTACGCTCCCCGGTGGTTCACAGGAGAGGCTCCTGCTGGTTTCCACGTCAGCGGCGGTGCCTGTTCAGGCGCCGCGCCTATCGCCAGTCGCGTACCCGGCTAGTGTAGCCGAGGCGGGAGCCGAGCAAAAAATCAAAGGCTCGGAGAGAGCAGTGCCACCTTGTCGGACGACGGGGCGGGGGGCTGGGCCGGCGCCTGCGTGGACAGCATGGGGGTCGAGGGGGTGTTTACTGGAACAGAGCGGCCATTGGCCACCTGCCGCAGCCGGAAATGCTCGGCGAGCACCTTGGCTGCGTAGCCGCCGTCGTCCTCCATGTTGGCCGCGCCCACGTAGTAGCGCAGGCCGCCCTCGAGCGAGCCGGCACGCGCGATGCATTCCTTGAGCACACTCACGCCCACGCGCAGGTTGCTCACGGGGTCGAACGCAGCGAGGTGGCCGCCGAAGTTCTGGTACTTGTCCGTGTGCACGCGGGTCATGACCTGCATGAGGCCCTGCGCGCCCACGGAGCTCTGGGCGAAGGGATTGAAGCTCGACTCGATGGCCATGATGGCCAGGATCAGCGTCGGGTCGAGCTTGTTGCGCGAGCCAAGCTCATAGGCTTCGGTCACGAGGGCGGCCAGCGGCTCAGGCGCCACGCGGTACTTCTTGCTGAGCCAGTAGGCCACGGCAGCCTGTTCCTTGGGCAGGTCCTTGGGGTTGGTGGCCGTGGCGCGTTCGCTGGCCTCCAGTTCGACGGGCGCATCCATCAGCGCGGCTTGGCGCGATTGCAGCCAGCCCATGAGCTGTTCTTCGCCGGCCTGGCGCAGGTCGGGCCTCGCCACGAGGGCGATGACCGCAAAGGCGACAGCCAGGCCCAGGAGGGCGAAGCTGTTGTGGGTGATTTCAAGAAAACCGTCGGCCACATCGGACACGAACGTGCGCACGGAGGCGGCAACTTTTCCTGACGCTGTCATAGCTATTCCTTTCTGAAGCTTGCTCCTGAGGGGGCGATCCGTCGCCGGACCATCCGTGCCAGGGGCATGCCTGGATTGGTACGCCATCGAGTTCGCGCGGGCGCCGTGGGCGCATGGCGGGGCAGCGAACTGACTTAGCCGGATTCGGCAGCGCTGGGGTTTGTACTAGCCTGTTTTGGGGCTGGCGGATTCTAGAAGTTCACTTCATTCCAGGTCAATACTAAGAAATAAATCTTTTAGACGAATATTTTCTAATAAAACTGTATATAAACACAATTTTTGACCTGCAAAGAGGCTGGGGCGGCTTGGTCCAGGAAGCAAATTCAATCGCGTTAGTCGTTGCCATTGAGAATGCGATTTGAGCTGCGGACCGATCTTTGATAAGGTACTCATGCCTGCAGTCGTCAGGCATCTGCCGGACAAAGCAAGACCTCTTGCGGCACAGGCATCCAGTGCCTTTCGCGATGATGGACGCGCTTTCATGGCAACCCCCCGGAGGCAATACCTTGCCTCCTGGCCGCGAGGGACCTTCATCTCCCTTGTCGCCAATCGATGGCAAAGACCGTTGTGTCAGCCGTCAAGCCCGGTGGTCGGCGTCGTGCCCTCCACCGGGCTTTCTTGTTTTTACAGGCTGGCTGCACTCCGGGAGTACGATCCCAGGCCATGCAATCCCTCAAGAACAATAAATGGGTCCGGCGCGTGGCATGGGCGGTGGTTGTCGTCCTGGCGCTGTGGGCTATCTCCTGGCTGGCTGTTCCGCCTCTACTGCGCAGCCAGGGGCAGAAACTCGCGAGCGAGGCGCTGGGGCGGCAGGTGACGATAGGCCGCGTGGAGTTCGCACCGTGGTCGCTGGAACTCACGGTTCACGACCTCGCTGTGGCCACGGCCGATGGCAAGAGGCCGCAGCTCGCCATCAAGCGCATCTACGCCGATGCGGAGATTCAGTCGCTGCTGCGGCTGGCGCCCGTGCTGGATGCCGTCGAGGTGGACGAGCCGGTGCTCCACGTGGCGCAGGTGAGTTCCGGCCACTATGACGTTGACGACCTCCTGGCTCGTTTTGCCAGGGCCTCTGAGCCCTCTCCCGAGCCGGGTCCTCCCCAGCGCTTTGCGCTCTACAACATCGCCCTGCGTGGCGGCTCGGTGGATTTCGAGGACCGCACCATGCGGCGCACCCACACCGTGCGCGATATGGTGCTGAGCGTGCCGTTCCTGAGCAACCTGGAGTCCAAGCGCGAGATCAAGGTCGAGCCCCGGCTGGCGTTCAAGCTCAACGGCAGCTCCTTCGACTCCTCTGCCGAGGCCACGCCCTTCCTTGACAGCCGCAAGACCGATGCGCATGTGCGGCTGGCGGGCTTCGACCTGGCTCCCTACCTTGGCTACCTCCCGGAGACTCTGCCCGTGCGGTTGCAGTCCGGTGTGCTCGATGTGGATGTGACCCTTTCGTTCGAGCAGCGCCCGGAGGCCGCCGTGCATGTCAGGGGCGATGTCCAGGCCCACGGCGTGCGCGTGGCCGACGCGCGCCAGCAGGCGCTGCTGGGCTTCGACGGGCTCAAGGTCAGGATCGCCGACCTGCAGCCGCTCGCGCGGCGTGGCCACATCGAATCGGTCGAGATCGAGGCACCCCGCGTGCGTGCACAGCGCGACCGCGACGGGCAGATCAACTGGAGCCGCCTCGCCGCCCCGCAGGCGGCGGCGCCCGCGCCCCGGAAAGCGGCGAGCGCTTCGGCACCCGCCCAAGCCGGCTGGCAGGTCGCCGTTGACCGCGTGGCGGTACGCGGTGGTCAGATGGACTGGCAGGACGAGGCCGTGGCCGGCGGAGCCCAGCTCGCACTCCAGGGGCTGAGCCTGGACGCCTCGGCCATCGCCGTGCCATTCGCCAAGCCTCTGAAATTCTCCGGGCAGGCGCATCTCGCGGTGGCTCATGGCAAATCCGCCCCCGCGCGCATCTCCTTCCAGGGCGAGGCCAGCGACACGATGGCAACGGTGGCGGCCTCGGTACAGGCCCTGGCATTGGAATGGGGGGCTCCTTATATAGGGGAGCACTTGTCGCCCCGTTTGGCCGGCCAGCTTGGTGCTGACGTGGGGCTGGCCTGGAATGGCCCTGCCGTGGTGGCGCAGATCGCGCGCCTGTCGCTGGATGATGTGGCATTGACCTGTCTCCCCCAGGCCACATGCTCGGGGGCGGGCCTGCCCGGTATTGCGATGCGAGGCAAGGACAGCCTGGCCGAAATCAAGTCGTTGCGCGTGGAAAATGCCCGTCTTGACCTACTGCACCGCTCCGTCAGGGCCGAACGCGTGGCGGTGACCCAGCCCCGGGCCATGGTGGCGCGCGAAAAGGATGGGCGCTGGATGACGGAGCAATGGACGGCCACATCTCCTGCGGCGCCGCTGCAGTCCGCGAAGGAGGCGAAGGAGGGGGCTGCAGCTGCCGTCCCCCCGTGGTCTGTGCAACTGGGCTTGCTGGAAGTGGATGGTGGCGCGGTGGCCCTGCGCGATGCGCAGCCTGCCACGCCCGTGTCACTGAGTGTGTCGAACCTGCGGCTGCGGCTCGAGGACTTCGCTCCGTTGGCCTCCCAGGCCGCCAAGCCCTCGCGTGTCTCGCTGGCTGCGCGCCTTGGTACAGGGCGGACCGAGCCCGGTCGGCTCGAGTTCGATGGTACCGTGGGGCTTGCACCGCTCAGCGCGCAGGGCAAAGTGCTGGCGACCCAGTTGCCGCTGCATGCATTTGAACCCTATGTGGCCGATGCGCTCAATGTGCGCGTGCTGCGGGCCGATGGTAGCTTCAAGGGCTCAGTGCAATTCGCCGAGGGCCAGGCCGGGCCCTCGGTTCGTGTGCAGGGTGATGCATCGCTCGATGACCTGCGCGCCCGCTCCGTGCTGCTGGCCAACCGCTCGGGCGGGCAGGTCGGCACGGTGCCCGTGCCCCAGGGGCTGGCATTGCAGGACGATCTCCTGAACTGGAAGTCGTTGGGTCTGCGCGGTATCGACGTGGCGCTGGCTCCGGGCCGCCCGACCCAGGTGGACGTGCGCGAGACTTCGCTCAGCGACTTCTTTGCGCGCGTGATCGTGCAAGAGAACGGCCGCATCAACCTGCAGGACCTGGTCAAGCAGCCTGCGAGCCCTGCGGCACCGGCGCCGCAGGGGAGCGTTGCGGCACCCGCCACGGCCGCTTCCGCCGCGCCAGCGCCGGCTGCCGTGGCCGACGCGGGCCCGGCGCCCATCGTGCGCTTCGGCCCCGTGTCCCTCACGGGCGGCACGGTGCGGTTTTCGGACTATTTCATCAAGCCCAACTACTCGGCCGACCTCAGCGAACTCAACGGCCGGCTCAGCGCATTCTCGTCGGTCGCCCCGGCTGGCGATGCAGCCCCCGCCATGGCGGATCTGGAGCTGCGCGGCCGGGCCGAGGGCACGGCCTCGCTCGAGATCACGGGCAAACTCAATCCGCTGGCCAAGCCGCTGGCGCTCGATATCGAGGGCAAGATGCGCGACTTGGAGCTGCCGCCGCTGTCGCCCTATACGGTCAAATATGCGGGCCACGGCATCGAGCGCGGCAAGCTCAGCATGGACGTGGCCTACAAGGTCCAGCCCGACGGGCAGCTCACGGCGCGCAACAAGCTCGTGCTGAACCAGCTGACCTTCGGTGAGCCCGTGCAGGGCGCACCCGCGAGCCTGCCCGTGCGGCTGGCTGTGGCGCTGCTCGCGGACCGCAACGGTGTGATCGACCTGGACCTGCCCATCAGCGGCTCGCTCAACGACCCCGAGTTCCGCCTGGCGCCCGTGATCTTCAAGATCATCGGCAACCTCATCATGAAGGCCGTGACGGCGCCGTTCTCCCTGCTCGCGGGCGCGTTCGGCGGATCGGATGACCTGAGCGCCGTAGCCTTCGCCCCGGGCAGTGCCGCGCTCGACGAGGAGGCGCGCAAGGGGCTCGACAAGGTGGCCAAGGCGCTCATCGACCGTCCGGCCCTGCGGATGACGGTGGTGGGCGAATCGCAGCTCGACAGCGAGCGCGACGGCTGGAAGAAGGCGCAGTTGCAAAACCTCCTGCTGGCGCAGAAGCGCCGCGCCGCCGTGCGCAGCGGCCAGGCGGCAGCCGATGTGGCGCCCGTGACTGCCGAAGAGGTCCCTGCGCTGCTCAAGGAGGTCTACCGCCGCGCCGACATCACCAAGCCGCGCAACCTCGTGGGCATGGCCAAGGACCTGCCGCAGGCCGAGATGGAGGCGCTGCTGCTGGCCAGCATCGTCGTGCCCGACAATGCCATGCGGGAGCTTGCCGTGGCGCGTGGCGTGGCGGTGCGCGACTACCTGGCGGAGCACAAGGTGCCGCTGGACCGGCTCTTTCTCGGTGCCGTGAAGACCGACCCATCCGAGAGCGGATGGAAGCCCCAGGCCCGGCTTACCCTGTCCTCTCCATAGGGCCGTTTGGGCGCGAGTTCAATTCCCGGCGAAAATAGAAGTTTGAGCCCCCGGCGGCATGGAGACCGCTCCCGGGGAAACCAGGCCCCTGGCCGCCCTTGGCGCGCGCCGGGTCGCCTCCATTTGAATCATCCATGTTCCCTTTTTCCTCCCGCAGCAAAATGTCCGACGCACCTGAAGTGAACCCGGCCCCGGCCAAGACCTCCGAGCCGCATCCGCTCGATGCGCTCACGGGCGGCGCCTTCTCGGCAGCCACCTCGGGCGAGCGGGCTGCGCGCATCCGCGACTGGCTGGCTACGCAGCCTGCGCCCGACCAACTTCAAGAAGTGTTCAAGGAACTTTCCGCGCGCGACAAGGGCGCGGCCCGCGCCATCCGCGAGCGCCTTGACGAGATCCGCCGTGCCAAGGGCCAGGAGGCCATCGCTGCCGAATGGGCCGACAAGGCCCAGGCCCTTTTGGCGGCGCCCCGGCTCAACATCGCCGACGCTCTGGCCTGGCAGCGCGATGCGGCCAAGGCGGGTGCGCCGCTGTCGCGCGAGCCGCTGTCCATCTTCAAGACACAGCTGTCTGAGCGCGTGAAGGTGATCGAAGACCTGCAGCACCGCGTGCAAGTCCAGCGCGAGGCCGCCGTGCTCCTGGCCCAGCGCATCGAAGTGCTCTCCACCAAGCCTTGGGCGGATGCACAGGCTGCCGTGGACCTGTTGCGCACCGACGTAGGGCGCTGGCAGGAGCAAGCCCAGGAGCTGACAGGGGATGCGAGCTGGGCCAGCGTGGAAGCGCGGTTCCCGCCGTTGCTCGACGCATCTCGCTCGCAACTGCTCGTGGTCTGGGAAGCTTTCCAGTCGGCGCTGGCTCAGACCGTAGCCGCCGCAGCGGATGTCAACGCGCCGCTGCCTCCCGTGCCCGTCTGGGCGGATGAACTGCGCGCGGCGCGCGGCCTGCCTCCCGAGGCAGCCGCCGCACCTGCTGCCGCCAAGCCGGCCCGGCCCCCCAAGCCCAAGGCTGACCCGGAAGTGGTCGAGAAGGCCCGTCAGGCCGTGCGCGAAGCGCTGGCCAAGCTCGAGAAGGAAACGGCCGAGGGCCATGGCAAAGCCAGTGCCGGAGCCGCCACTGCGCTGCGCGCCGTGCTCAAGGTGCAGGGCCGCCACATTGATGCCGTGCTGGAGCAGCAGGTGCACCAGGCACTGGTGGCCGCAGGCGAGCTCGAGGGCTGGCAGCGCTGGAGCGCCGACCAGGTCCGCGAGGAACTCGTGGCCAAGGCCGAGGCGCTGCTGCAGCGCCCTGAAGGCCAGGCCCTTGGCGGCCGCAAGATGCAGGAAACGCTGCGCCAACTGCGCGAGCAGTGGAAGCAGACCGACCAGGGCGGCCCCGCCAACCATGCGCTGTGGCGCAAGTTTGACGAAGCTTGTAACGCCGCGCACAAGGTCGTCGAGGCCTGGCTCGACAAGGTGCGCGCCGAGACCGCCCAGCACAAGGCTGCACGCCTGGCGCTGATCGAGGAGGTCAAGGCCTGGGCTGCGGCGCATGCGGGCTCCACCGATTGGAAGGCGTTCAACCGCGCGCTGCACCAGTTCGCCGACCGATGGCGCGATGGCGGCCACGTGGGTGAAAAGGTGTTCGCCGAATTGCAGCCGCTCTGGAAGCAGGCGGTAGCCGAGGCTGCTGCACCGCTCGAAGCTGCGCAGAAAGACAGCCTGGCGCGCCGCCACGCGATGATCGACGAAGCCGTGGCCCTCGGAGCCGCGCCCCAGTTGCGCATCGATGCCGTGAAGGCCCTGCAGCAACGCTGGCAGGCCGAGGCCCAGGCCGTGCCGCTGGACCGCAAGCACGAGCAAAAGCTCTGGGATGCCTTCCGCAAACCCATTGATGAGGCGTTCAACCGCAAGTCCACTGAGCGCGAGCGCGCGTCCACCGAGCTGAGCGCGCGCGACCGTGCCGTGCTGGACGCCTCGAAGGCCCTCGAAGCGGCTAACGCGGGCGGCGACGCTCAGCAGATCCGCGCTGCCATGCAGGCGCTGGAGGCTGCGCTGCGCAACCAGGCCGAAGCGGCGCAGTCTGCTGCCGATGCGCCCGCAGCGCCTGATGCTGTGGTGCAAGCTGCTACGGAAACCGAAGCGGGGCAGGATGCACCGCCCAAGCCCGTGGCGGTGCGCCCCGTGGTGGCCGTGCGCGGTGACGATCGCCCCGGCATGAAGCGCGACGCGCCCGCCTCGGCAGGACGCCCGGGCCGCCCCGGCGACCGCAAGGATGCCCGCCCCGCGCGCGGCGAAGGCCGGCCTGGCGACCGTGCAGGCCGCTTTGGCGATCGCTTTGCAGACCGTCCCCTGCGCGAGGACCGTGGCCCCCGCTTGGGCGATGCCGCGTTCCGCGCCCAGCGCGATGCGATGGAGCATGCGCAGCTGGCGCTCAAGAAGCTCGCGGCGCAGGCACACGGCGAAGCGCTAACGCAGTTGCTCACGGCCTGGGAGCAGCGCGATGCGGCCCAATTGCCGAGCGCCCAGGAGCTCGGCGGCCGCGTGACCGCGCCCGTGCGCAGCGCATGGGTGCAAGCCTTGTCTGGTGCGCCCACGGGCGATGCGTCCGAGGCGCTGCTGCGCCTCGAAATGGCGGCTGAGGTGCCCACACCCGCGGATCAACTCGCGGCCCGGCGTGCACTGCAACTGCAGTTGCTCACGCGTCGCAACGACCCGGCACCGATCCAGACCTGGGGTCAGGACGCCGCACGCGTGCTGGCGAGTGCCAGCGACGCCACGAGTGCGCGCCGGCTGCAAAACGTGCTCAAGGCCCTGCTGCGCAAGTAAGCAAGAGGGTGTGGCGGCCCGCACGATGGCGCGTGCGGGCTGTTTCTGACCGGGGGCGATGCGTGGCGCAGTCGCTTCAGGGCATAAAAAAAGCCGTTGCGATTGCAACGGCTTTCAGTGTTTGGTGCCCAGGAGAGGACTCGAACCTCCACGATGTTACTCGCTAGTACCTGAAACTAGTGCGTCTACCAATTCCGCCACCTGGGCATTTCAGGAAAGATTCAAATTATAGAGCAAATTTTCGAGGCCTCGGGTTTCGCTGCAAAGTTTTTTGCAGGCTGTGCAGCGCATGCAGAACGCGAGGGCGGAAAACAAAAAACCGCTGTCACAGCAGCGGTTTTTCATTTGTGAAAACCTTCACAGGTTCTCGTTAAACTTGGTGCCCAGGAGAGGACTCGAACCTCCACGATGTTACTCGCTAGTACCTGAAACTAGTGCGTCTACCAATTCCGCCACCTGGGCATTTCAGGAAAGACTTAGATTGTATATCAAAAAAATGAACCCCAGCACGCAGCCCGCCCACCTGTCCCAGGAGATCGAAGGCACCGTGCAGGGGCATCGCGACGGCCACGGCTTCGTGGTGCGCGACGACGGTGAAAGCGACATCTACCTGCCGCCCAACGAGATGCGCGCCGTGCTGCACAAGGACCGCGTGCGCGTGCGCATCGTGCGCCAGGATCGGCGTGGCCGGCCCGAGGGGCGCGTGGTCGAGATCATCGAGCGGCCCCCGCAGCCCATCATCGGCCGGCTGCTGCAGGAAAGCGGCGTGTGGCTGGTCGCGCCCGAGGACAAGCGCTACGGCCAGGACGTGCTGATCCCCAAGGGCGCCACGGGCACCGCGAAGACGGGGCAGGTCGTGGTGGTCGAGCTCACGGAGCCGCCCGCGCTCTACGGCCAGCCCGTGGGGCGCATCACCGAGGTGCTTGGCGAGGTGGACGACCCGGGCATGGAGATCGAGATCGCCGTGCGCAAATACGGCGTGCCGCACGAATTTTCCGAGGAGTGTCTTGCCGAGGCCAAGGCGCTTCCCGACAAGGTGCGTGCGCAGGACAAGAAGCGCCGCGTAGACCTCACCGATGTGCCGCTCGTCACCATCGACGGTGAGGACGCACGCGACTTCGACGACGCCGTGTACTGCGAGCCCGCCAAGGTGGGCCGCGCCAAGGGCTGGCGCCTGCTCGTCGCGATCGCCGATGTGAGCCACTATGTGCAGACGGGCAGCCCGATCGACGTGGATGCCTACGACCGCGCGACGAGCGTGTACTTCCCGCGCCGGGTGATTCCCATGCTGCCCGAGAAGCTCAGCAATGGGCTGTGCTCGCTCAACCCCGATGTGGACCGGCTGTGCATGGTCTGCGACATGATGATCAATGCCCAGGGCGAGGTGCAGGCCTACCAGTTCTACCCGGCCGTGATGCACAGCCATGCGCGCTTCACCTACACCGAGGTCGCGGCCATACTGGCCAACACGCGCGGGCCCGAGGCCCAGCGCCGCAAGGAGCGCGTGAAGGACCTCATCCACCTGCACGACGTGTACCGCGCGCTGCTCGCGGCGCGCCAGCAGCGTGGCGCCGTGGACTTCGAGACCACCGAGACGCAAATCATCTGCGACGACAACGGCCGCATTGAGAAGATCGTGCCGCGCGTGCGCAACGATGCCCACCGCCTCATCGAGGAGGCCATGCTCGCAGCCAACGTGTGCAGCGCAGACTTCATTGCCCAGGGCGGCCAGCCGGGCCTGTACCGTGTGCACGAGGGCCCCACGCCCGAGAAGCAGGAGATCCTGCGCAGCTATCTCAAGGCCATGGCCGTGGGCATGTCGATCAGCGACAGCCCCAAGCCCGCCGAGTTCCAGGCCATCGCCGAGGCGACCAAGGACCGGCCCGACGCCCAGCAGATCCACACCATGCTGCTGCGCTCCATGCAGCAGGCCATCTACACGCCGATCAACAGCGGCCATTTCGGCCTCGCGTTCGAGGCCTATACGCACTTCACGAGCCCGATCCGGCGCTATCCCGACCTGTTGGTGCACCGTGTGATCAAGTCCATCCTCGCGGGCTCGCGCTACAAGCTGCCGGCGCTGCCTACGCCGGGGGAGGCGCATGCCAAGCTGTCCAAGCGCCTGGCGGCGCGCGTGGGTGAGCCCGGCCAGCGCCCACGCAAAGCCGGGGGCGCCATGTCGGTGGCCGAGACGCAGGCCTGGGAGGCCGCGGGCCTGCACTGCAGCGCCAACGAGCGCCGCGCCGACGAGGCCAGCCGCGATGTGGAGGCTTGGCTCAAGTGCAAGTACATGCGCGAACACCTCGGCGAGGAATACAGCGGCGTGGTCTCGGCCGCGACCAGCTTCGGCATCTTCGTTACGCTCGATGCGATGTACGTCGAGGGGCTGGTACACATCACCGAGCTGGGCGGCGAATACTTCAAGTTCGACGAGGCGCGGCAGGAACTGCGCGGTGAGCGCACGGGCATCCGCTACTCGATCGGCACGCGCGTGCGCGTGCAGGTCAGCCGCGTAGACCTTGACGGCCGCAAGATCGACTTCCGCCTTGTGCGCGAGGGCGAGGAACTGCTCACCCGGGCCCAGCGCGACAAGGCTGGGCTGCCGGCTGCGTCGCCCGGACCGGCCAAGAAGTCCGACAAGCGCGCCGCGCGCAACGCGGCCAAGCGCACGGCGTCCGCCAGCGAGGCGGGTGCGCGCAAGGCCGCGGGCAAGGCCAAGCCGGCCACCCCGGGCAAGGCGCGCAAGTCACGCCGTTGACGCCAGCCGCTGCGCCAGGGCCGATGCCGTAAGGGCGCGCCCTGTGGGCCAATCGTCGGCCACGCGGCCGTGGTGCCAGCAGGCGCCGCAGGCTGCATCGAACGCATCGGCGCCGGTGGCCAGGCCCGCCCCGATCAGTCCCGCCAACACATCACCGGTGCCGGCCGTCGCCAGGCGGGCGTTGCCCGTGGGGTTGAGCGCGCTCGTGCGACCGGGCGCCGCGATCACGCTGCCCGAGCCCTTGAGTACGGCCACGCATCGAAAGCGTTCTGCCAGTAGCCGCGCCGCCTGCAGGCGGTGGGCCTGTACCTGGGCCGTATCCAGACCCAGCAGCCGCGCGGCTTCGAGGGGGTGGGGCGTGAGCACCGTGGTTTGGCCGCGCGCCGCGCGGTCCGAGAGCTGGTGCTGCAGCGCCGCGTCGGCTGCGACCGCATTGAGAGCATCGGCGTCGAGCACCAAGCGCTGCGCCAGTGCCAGGACCTGGGGCAGCAGGGGCCGCACGGCCTCGCCGCCGCCGCAGCCGCAGACCACGGTGAGCCGGGCGAGGTCGAGTGCGTCGAAGTGACGCAGCATGAGTTCAGGCTGCGCGGTGTCGATCTGCTGGTGTCCGCCGTCGAGCAGGGCCACGAGTACGCGGCCCGCCCCTCCGTGCAACGCCGCCGAAGCCGCCAGCAGCGCAGCGCCCGACATGCCCAGGCCGCGCTGCGCCAGGCCTTCGCCGCCGACGACCGCCACGTCGCCATAGCTGCCCTTGTGGCTCGCATGCGCGCGCGCCGTATGCGCCGGCGCCCCGGGCAGCCAGGCGCACGCGGGCTCGGCGCCCGGTGCCACGCCCAGGTCATGGAACCAGACACTGCCCGCCGCATCGCGCCCCGCACCCGTGAACAGCGCGGGTTTCAGCGTCAGCAGGCTCAGCGTGTGGCGTGCGGAGCAGGCCGCGGGATTGGCGGGAGACAGTCCCTCGGCATATTGCCCCGTGTCGGCCTGCAGGCCCGAGGGCAGGTCCACCGCCAGCACGGGCGCGCGGCTGGCATGCAGTGCGTCCAGCCAGGCGCGCAGCCGCGCATCGGGCGCGCGCCGCGCGCCGCCGGGAGTCAGGCCAATGCCGAGCAGCGCGTCGATGCACAGGTCTTCAGGCTCCAGATCGGGCGGAGGCGCTTCGGCGAAGGCCACGCCGGCGTCGCGTGCGCGCTGCCACGAGCGCCGTGCGTCCTCTGGAGCGCGGTCGGTCTGGCCCAGCCAGGTCACGACCACGGGGATGCCGTGGATGTGCAGGTGCATCGCGGCCTCCAGGCCGTCGCCGCCGTTGTTGCCTGCGCCGCAGGCGATCCAGATGCGCCGAGCGTGCGGCGCGAGCGCGCGCGCCAGTCGCGCCGTGGCCTCGCCAGCGCGTTGCATGAGGGTGTGTGCAGGGAGCCGGGCCGCAGCTGCGGCCTCGATGCGGCGCGTGGCGGCCTGGTCGAACAGCGGTGCACGGAGGTGGGGCGGAATGCGGTGCATGGCAGGCCCATTGTGCGCCCGGCTGCCGTCGCTTAGATCGTGAACATGTTCTTAGAACCGGCCGGCGCCCAGGGCCTCGTGCGCGACCTCGGGTGTGCGCCGGGCCACCAGATCGGCCAGCACGCGCGCGCTGCCGCAAGCCAGGCCCCAGCCGCTGGCGCCGTGGCCGGTGTTGATCCACAGGCCGGGCACGCCGCTTTCGCCGATCACGGGGGCGCCGTCGGGCAGCGTGGGGCGCGTGCCGCGCCAGACCTGCACCTGCGGCGAGGAGGTGAGCGCGCCGCCCGGGAACCAGCCCGACAGTGCGAGGTACAACGCCTGCAGCGTGGCGGGGTCGTGCTCCGGGCCGCCACGGCCGACTTCCGCACCACCCGCCACGCGCACGCGCTGGCCTTGGCGGGTGATCGTGATGCCGTGCAGCGGATCGATCACGGCGCCCTGGGGGGCGTGCGTGTCCTCGCGCACCGGCGCGCTGATCGTG
>JASLFM010000488.1 GCA_030150585.1 Acidovorax sp. | reverse complement strand
GCGCCCGGCTTCGTGCCGCAGTTTTCAGCCGTGGCGCTGGCCGCGGCGCTGGCGGCCACGGCGGCCTGGTGCGCACTGGTGTGGTGGCGCGCCTCGCGCAACCGCGCCGCCATCTGGAAAAGCCTGGTGCTGCCCGCCAGCGGCGCCGCGCTGGGCTGGCTGCTGCTCATGACACTGTGGCTGCCCGTGCTCGACTACGCGCGCAGCTACGGCCCGCAGGTGCGCCAGATCCTCGCTGCGCTGGGCCCGCAACCCGGCTGCGTGCTCACCCACGGGCTGAGCCACCCCCAGGTGGCAGCCCTGCAGTACCACGGCCAGCTCGACCTGCGCCCCGACGTGACGCGCCCGCTCGCCGACTGCGCCTGGCTGGCCGCCAGCAGCGACACCCCCGAGCTGCCCGGCGACATCGACTCGCCGGAGCGCTGGCGCCTGCAAGCCACCATCCCCCGCCCCACCGACAAGAGCGAGCGCATCATGCTGCTGCGCCGCATCGACGAATAGATTGAGCGAGTTCTCCACCATCTCGCGCCACGCGCTGACGGTGCTCGCGGGGCAGTTGGCCGTGATGGCCTTCGGCGTGACCGACACCATCGTCGCGGGCCGCCATGCGCAGGAATCGCTGGCGGCGCTCTCGGTGGGCTCGGCCATCTTCATCAGCGTCTACGTGGCGCTCATGGGTGTGCTGCAGGCGCTGCTGCCCATATGGGCCGAGCAGCGCGGCGCGCGCGACACAGGCGCCATCGGCCGCTCGCTGCGCCAGTCGCTCTACCTGTGCGCACTGGCCTGCCTGCTCGGCATGGCCATCCTGCTATCGCCTGGCGCGCTGCTGCGCTGGACCGAGGTACCCGAGGCACTGCAGGGCGACGTGCGCCGCTACCTGGCCGTGCTCGCGCTGGCCCTGCCACCCGCGCTGCTGTTCCGCATCTACAGCACACTCAACCAGGCCCTGGGGCGCCCCCAGCTCGTGACCTGGCTGCAGGTGGCCTCGCTGGCCGTCAAGGTGCCGCTCTCGGTCTGGTTCACGTTCGGCGGCGCGGGCATCCCCGCCCAGGGGGCCGTGGGCTGCGCCTGGGCCACGCTGGCGGTGAACTGCACCATGCTCGTGCTGGCCCTGTGGCTGCTGCGCACGCAGGACCTGTACGCGCCGCTCGCCATCTGGCGGCGCATGGAGCGCCCCGACTGGCGCCAGATCGGCGGCTTCGCGCGCCTGGGACTGCCCGCGGGCCTGGCCATCCTCGTGGAGGTGACCTCGTTCACGCTGATGGCGCTGTTCATCGCGCGCCAGGGCACGCTCGCGGCGGCCAGCCACCAGATCGCGGCCAACCTGACGGCGGTGCTCTACATGGTGCCGCTGTCACTCGCCATCGCCACCAGCGCGCGCGTGAGCTACTGGCGCGGCGCAGGCGACGAAGCGCGCGCCCGCCATGTGGGCTGGATGGGTTTCAGGCTTGCAGCGCTGATGGGGAGCGCGCTGGCCGCTCTGCTTTTCGCAGCAAAAGGCCCACTGGCCGCGCTCTACTCCAGCAGCCCCGGTGTGGTTGCTCTCACCAGCGGTCTGCTGGGCTGGGTGGCGGCCTACCACGTGGCCGATGCGGTGCAGACCCTCTGCGTCTTCGTGCTGCGCAGCTACCGAATCACCGTTGCGCCGCTCGTGACCTACTGCGCGCTGCTGTGGGGCGCCGGGCTGGCGGGCGGCTACGTGCTGGCCTATGAAGGCGTGGGGCCGTGGGCGAACCACCCCACGCCCGCGCCCTTTTGGGCCGCAAGCGCGCTGGCGCTGGGGGTCACCGCGCTGGTGTTCGCCGGAATGTTTGCACGGGCTCTCAGGCCCGCGCGCTGAGGGGAGCCGGCTCCGAAGCCGTGGGGGCCACCCCGCGCAAGCGGTTGGCGGGAAAAGTCACCGAGAACACCGACCCCTTGCCCACCACGCTCGCGATATCAAGCGTCGCGCCATGGCGCTGCAGCGCGTGCTTGACGATGGCCAGGCCCAGGCCCGTGCCACCAGTCTCGCGCGAGCGGCTGCGGTCCACGCGGTAGAAGCGCTCGGTGAGGCGCGGGAGGTGCACGGCATCGATACCCGGCCCCGTGTCGCGCACGGCAAAGCGCGCCCCGCCGCCTTCCAGCACCTGCCACTCCACCGTGACAGTGCCTCCCGCGGGCGTGTAGCGCACCGCGTTGTTGATGAGGTTGGACAGAGCGCTCTGCAGTTCGGCTGGCAGGCCCGCGATCTCGCCGAACTGGCGCATCTGCGCATCGGTGGGGAAATGCAGGGTCTGCGGCGCAGCGGGCTCGGGCGTGAGCAGCTGCGACAGTGCACGCGCCTCCTCCTCGCAGCGCTGCAGCAGCGAGCGCACGGGCGTCCATTCGGCACGGCCGGGCGGCGGGCTGCCTTCCATGCGCGAGAGCGTGAGCAAATCCTGCACCACGCTCTGCATGCGTGCGGCCTGCTGCGCCATCATGGTGAGATAGCGCGAGCGCTCGTCGCCCGACAATGGCAAGGTTTGCAGCGTTTCGATAAAGCCCGTGAGCACGGTGAGCGGCGTGCGGATCTCGTGCGACACGTTGGCAACGAGGTCGCGCCGCATGGCCTCGGCCTGCTCCAGCGCAGTCACGTCGCGCGACAGCAGCAGCTTGCGGCCGTCGCCGTAGGGGTGCAGGTGCACCGAAATCTTGACGGGGCGCGACGGCGTACTCTCGCGGCCGAGCAGCACCAC
>JASLFM010000072.1 GCA_030150585.1 Acidovorax sp. | reverse complement strand
GGTTTAACGTCTGCACCCGGTTGCTGGTTCGTCCCGCACAGGGCGACAGGACGGCACCGGATCGCAGATTGCAAAAACTTGCAGACTATCGAAACAGGAGCTGCCAGCGCTTGTAAGTCAAGCGCTGGCGCCCATTGCGCCAATTACTTGGCGCGTGCGGCAACGATGGCTTCCGACACGTTGCGCGGAGCTTCGGCGTAGTGCTTGAACTCCATCGTGTACGTGGCGCGGCCTTGCGTCATCGAGCGCAGCTGCGTGGCGTAGCCGAACATTTCGGACAGCGGCACTTCGGCCTTGATGGCCTTGCCACCGCCGACCATGTCGTCCATGCCCTGGACCATGCCGCGGCGGGACGACAGGTCGCCCATCACGGTACCGGCGTAGTCTTCGGGCGTTTCCACTTCCACGGCCATCATGGGCTCGAGGATCACGGGCTGGGCCTTCTTGGCGGCTTCCTTGAAGCCGAAGATGGCTGCCATCTTGAACGCCTGCTCGGACGAGTCCACGTCGTGGTACGAACCGAAGGTCAGGCGCACCTTGACGTCCACCACCGGGTAGCCCGCCAGCACGCCCGAGGTCAGCGCCTCGACCACGCCCTTTTCCACCGCGGGGATGTATTCGCGCGGAACCACACCACCCTTGATTTCGTCGACGAACTCGAAGCCCTTGCCGGCTTCCTGCGGCTCGACGGTGAACACCACGTGGCCGTACTGACCCTTACCGCCCGACTGGCGCACGAACTTGCCGTCCACGTCGGTAACCGTCTTGCGGATGGTTTCGCGGTAGGCCACCTGGGGCTTGCCCACGTTGGCTTCCACACCGAACTCGCGCTTCATGCGGTCCACGATGATTTCGAGGTGCAGCTCGCCCATGCCGGCGATGATGGTCTGGCCCGATTCCTCGTCGGTACGCACACGGAACGACGGGTCTTCGGCAGCCAGACGCGACAGGGCGATGCCCATCTTTTCCTGGTCAGCCTTGGACTTGGGCTCCACGGCCTGGGCGATCACGGGCTCAGGGAACACCATGCGCTCAAGCACGATGGTGTTGTCCACGTCGCACAGGGTTTCACCGGTGGTCACATCCTTCAGGCCCACGCAGGCGGCAATGTCGCCAGCGCGGATTTCGTCCACTTCAACGCGGTCGTTGGCCATCATCTGCACGATACGGCCAATGCGTTCCTTCTTGCCCTTGACCGAGTTGAACACGGTGTCGCCCTTGGTCAGCACGCCCGAGTACACGCGAACGAAGGTGAGCTGGCCCACGAACGGATCGGACATCAGCTTGAACGCGAGCGCAGAGAACTTCTCGTTGTCGTCGGCCTTGCGAGCCAGTTGCTTTTCCTCGTCGTCGGGGTCGGTACCGGTCACGTCGGGGATGTCCACCGGCGAAGGCAGGTAGTCGATCACGGCGTCCAGCATGCGCTGCACACCCTTGTTCTTGAACGCGGTGCCGCACAGCATGGGCTGGATTTCGGTCTCGATCGTGCGGGCGCGCAGGCCCTGCTTGATCTCGGCTTCGGACAGGTCACCCTCTTCGAGGTACTTGTTCATCAGCTCTTCGCTGGCTTCGGCTGCGGCCTCGACCATGTTCTCGCGCCACTTCTGGGCATCGGCCTGCAGCTCGGCGGGGATGTCCTGGTAGTCGAACTTCATGCCCTGGGAGGCTTCGTCCCAGATGATGGCCTTCATCTTCAGCAGATCGACCACACCCTTGAAGTTGTCCTCGGCGCCGATCGGGATCACCACGGGCACGGGGTTGGCCTTCAGGCGCAGGCGCATCTGGTCGTAGACCTTGAAGAAGTTGGCACCCGTGCGGTCCATCTTGTTGACGAACGCGAGGCGGGGCACCTTGTACTTGTTGGCCTGGCGCCACACGGTTTCCGACTGGGGCTGCACGCCGCCCACGGCGCAGTACACCATGCAGGCACCGTCCAGCACGCGCATGGAACGCTCCACCTCAATGGTGAAGTCCACGTGGCCGGGGGTGTCGATGATGTTGAAGCGGTGCTCGGGATAGGACATGTCCATGCCCTTCCAGAAGCAGGTCACGGCCGCCGAGGTGATCGTGATGCCGCGCTCTTGCTCCTGCTCCATCCAATCGGTGGTGGCGGCGCCGTCGTGCACTTCACCCAGCTTGTGGGTCACGCCCGTGTAGAACAGGATACGTTCCGTCGTCGTGGTCTTGCCAGCGTCAATGTGGGCCGAGATACCGATGTTGCGGTAGCGCTCGATGGGGGTTTTGCGAGCCATGATTTACTTTCGTTAACGGCTGAGAGCCCGGCCGCCAAAAGGGCGGATCGGGCTCCCGGCCAGTGCGATAGATGGGGGCGGAACTTTAGAAGCGGAAGTGGCTGAATGCCTTGTTGGCTTCGGCCATGCGGTGCACTTCGTCACGGCGCTTCATGGCGCCGCCACGGCCTTCCGTGGCTTCCAGGAGCTCGTTGGCCAGACGCTGTGCCATGGACTTCTCGCCGCGCTTGCGGGCGGCTTCCTTGATCCAGCGCATCGACAGGGCCAGGCGGCGCACGGGGCGCACTTCCACGGGCACTTGGTAGTTGGCACCACCGACGCGGCGGGACTTCACTTCCACCATGGGCTTGACGTTGTTGATGGCAACAACGAAGGCTTCCAGGGGATCCTTGTCGGGGTGCTTCTTTTGGATCAGGTCCAGGGCGCCATAGATGATGCGCTCTGCGACCGCCTTCTTGCCGCCTTCCATGATCACGTTCATGAATTTGGACAGCTCGACGTTGCCGAACTTGGGATCCGGCAGGATTTCACGTTTGGGGACTTCGCGACGACGTGGCATTTTTTACCTCTATCTTGCTTCAGTTGGCACCGTTTCCGGCACCGCGAGAACCTATCCAAGGCTCCCACTTACTCGACCCGCGCAGAACACCTGCGTTTAGGGTCACTACGCTGCACCGCCGCGCCACGCGGGGACAGCACCGAAATGTCTCAGGCTGGAAGGTCCAGGGCTTACTTGGCCTTGGGCTCAGGCTAATTTACTTAGCCTTCGGCTTCTTCGCGCCGTACTTGGAGCGTGCCTGCTTGCGATCCTTCACGCCCTGCAGGTCCAGAGAACCGCGGACGATGTGGTAACGCACACCGGGAAGATCCTTCACACGGCCGCCGCGAACCAGCACCACGCTGTGTTCCTGGAGGTTGTGGCCTTCGCCGCCGATGTAGGAAATGACTTCGAAACCGTTGGTCAGGCGCACCTTGGCGACCTTACGCAGAGCGGAGTTCGGCTTCTTGGGCGTCGTGGTGTACACACGGGTGCACACGCCGCGGCGCTGGGGGCAGTTTTCCATCGCAGGGCTCTTGGACTTGACAGTCTCGACCTCGCGCCCATGACGGATGAGCTGGTTAATGGTTGGCATTGATACGTCCCAAAACGTGAATTACGAAAACGTGAATCCCTTCGGAAATTCCGAAAAGCCTTCTAATGTACCAGTTTGGCGTTGGCCAGGCAACCGGCTCATTTGATCCACAGGCGGATGGCATCCCAGGCACGGCCCAGGATGCCGGCCTGCTCCACGCCTTCCAGCGCCACGAGCGGCACCTCGGCCAGCGTCTGTTCGCCCACCAGCACCTTGAGGGTGCCCACGGACTGGCCCTGGGTGAATGGGGCCACCAGCGGGTCCTGGCGCACGATCTGGGTGGTAACCTTGCCCGCGCTGCCCGAGGGCACCGTGACGACGATGGGCTCCGTGCGGCCGATCTTGAGCGTGCTCTGCTTGCCCTTCCAGACCGCGGGCGTGGCCACGGGCTGGCCGGCATCGAACAGCTTCACGGCGTCGAACGCGGTGTAGCCCCAGTTCAGCAGCTTCTGGCTTTCGTTCGCGCGGGCGTTCTCGCTGGCGGCACCGAGCACGATGGACAGCAGGCGGCGCTGGCCCACGTTGGGGAACTCTCGCTTGGATGTGGACACCAGGCAGTACCCCGCCGCCTCGGTATGGCCTGTCTTGAGGCCGTCCACCGTCGGATCGCGGAACAACAACATATTGCGGTTGTTACCGTTCGAGGCCGGGGTGCCAGGGTAGCTGTAATGCTTGGTCGAGTAGTAGTGCATGTACTCGGGGAAGTCATGCATCAGCCGGCGCGCGAGGATCGACAGGTCCTTGGCCGTGGTGATATGGCCAGGCTCGGTCAGGCCCTCAGGGTTCTTGTAGCTCGTGCCCGTCATGCCCAGCGCCTTGGCCTGGTCGTTCATGAGCTTGACGAAGTTCTCCACGGTGCCGCCCACGCCCTCGGCCAGCGCCACGGTGGCGTCGTTGCCCGATTGCACGATCATGCCCTTGAGCAGGTCGTCCACGGGCACCTGCATCTTGGGGTCGATGAACATGCGCGAGCCCGGCATCTTCCAGGCGCGCACGCTCACGGGCAGTTTCTGCTCCAGCGTGATCTTCTTGGCCCGCAGCGCGTCGAACACCAGGTAACCCGTCATGAGCTTGGTAAGCGAGGCCTGCTCGACGGGCGCGTCGATGTCCTTCGCGGCCAGCACCTGGCCGGCCGTCACGTCCACGAGGAGGAAATTGCGCGCGGCGATCTCGGGCGGCTGCGGAGCCTGGGCCTGGGCGAACAGAAGGGTGGGCGCCAGCGCGGCCGCCAGGGCCAGGACACGCAGTGCGGGGAAGGGTCGGTTCATGAAGAGTGCTACCTGCTAGGAACGGAAAATGACACAGCATGGAGCGGGGGCGGCATGCGCCGGGCCCCATGCCAGCGAAAAGGGAATGGGCGGCCGCCTCACGCGGACGGCAGCAGGTGGCGCGCCACCAGATTCTTCAGGAGCGGCAATTGTCCGTGAAAGAAATGGCCGCCCCCGGGGACGACTGTGACAGGCAGTATCTGCGGACGCGCCCAGTCCATCACAGCCGCCAGTGGCACGGTGTCGTCCAGTTCGCCGTGCACCACCAGCGTGCGCAGGTGGGCCTCGGGTGGCACGGGGGCCACCGTGAAGCGGCTGGCGGCCGTGCCCACGAGCACCACGCGCTCGATGGCACGCTGGCCCCAGAGCGCAGCCAGCGCATGGCTGGTCACGAAGGCGCCGAACGAAAAGCCCGCCAAGGCAATCGGCGGGGCGTGGGGCCCCTCGGGCGCCACCTGGCGCACCACGGCGAGCAGGTCGTCGAGCTCGCCGCGGCCCCCATCGTGCACGCCGGCGCTGCCACCCACGCCGCGGAAGTTGAAACGCACGGCGTCATAGCCGCTCGCCACGAAGGCGCGCGCCAGCGTCTGCACCACCTTGTTGTCCATGGTGCCGCCGAACAGCGGGTGGGGATGGGCGATGATGGCCACGCCGCGCGGTGCCACGCCCTCGGCCGCGGCATCGCGCACGGCCTCGATGGCGCCAGCGGCGCCCGTGAGGGCCAGGCGTTCAGTTTGCGCGTTCACGTTTGCTATCCAATCCGGAGCTGCTTGCGCTTTCCAAGCATGCGCTACAGCCCAAAAACTCGAAGAACCTGATGGAGCCCGCTTCAGCGGCCAAGTTCCGGCGGCGTGAGCAAACGCTCCACAACCTGGCCGTTCTTGAGGTGGGACTCGACGATCTCGTCCACGTCGCTCGGGTCCACGTAGGTGTACCAGGTGCCCTCGGGATAGACCACGGCGATGGGCCCGCCCGCGCAGCGGTCCAAGCAGCCGGCCTTGTTCACGCGCACCTTGCCCGGGCCTGCCAGGCCCTGCTGCTTGACCAGCATCTTGCAGCGGTCAAACGCCTCCTGCGCGCCGTGGTGGGCGCAGCTGTTCTCGCCGTTGGCGCGGTCGTTCAGGCAGAAGAAGATGTGGCGCTGGTAATACTGGGTCATATGGGCCAGCATTCTAGGTTTGGCGCTCCCGGCGGGACACGCGCACCAGCACATACACGAGCGCCGCATAGGGCCAGAGCCAGCCCAGCCACTGCGCCAGGCCATAGAAACGCAGGAAGCGGCCCTGCTCCCACAGCTGCAGCGTCTGCGCGAAGTAGGCGCTCGTGGGCGCCTGGTTCAGCAGGCTCAGGTGAAGCGCCAGCGCCACCAGCAGCACGGCCGCACAGGCACGCCGTGGCAGCGGCAGCAACAACACGGCGAGGGCCAACGCGGCCCACACGCCCACGCGCACGGGCAGGCCCACCCACCACTCCCAGGCATGCGACGGGCCCCAGGTGAGCGCCGAGGACAGCGCCGTCACCGCCACGCCCACGCCCACCGCCGCCGCCGCAAACACGGCACGCCGGCCCACGTGGCGGATCACGCAGTAGCCCAGCAGGCAGGGGATCAGCAGGCCCAGCAGCACGCACAGCACCTCGGCGCTCGGCGACAGCGGCTCCAGCGCATCCTCGCGCAGCGGCAGCCAGTCAAGAAAGGGGGTGCCGTCGAGCGCCTCGGCCGCCGCGGCCTCCAGGCGCTCGAACATCTGGCCCAGGCCAAAGGGCACGGCGGCCGGAAACAGCAGTGCAGGCGGCCACAGCGCGAGCAAGACGAGCCCGCCCTGGGCATCGGGCACGAACCAGCGGTCGCGGAAGCGGCCCCAGTGGTCGATCGCGCCCAGACGCTCGAGCAGCGCCGCGGCCAGCGCGCCCAGCAGCGCGCCTGCGGCGTTGAGCACGAGGTCCATGTTCGAGGACACGCGCTGCGGCAGGTAGATCTGCAGGAACTCCATGCACAGCGACAGCATCGCTGCGGCCAGGGCGGCCAACACGACCGCCGCGCGCAGCCAGCCTGTGCGCAGCAACGCCAGTGCGAGCAGAAAGCCCAGCGGCGCGTAGCCGAGCACGTTGATGACGACGTCGAACCAGGTCCAGTACGGCGGCGGAATCCGCGCCGTGAGGAACACCCAGGGCGATATGCCCTGCTCGCGCCAGCCGTCAAAGGGGAACAGGCTCGCAAAAACGATCAGCGCCGCATAGATCAGCGCCAGCGGCCAGGCAATGGTCTTGGACACCGCGCCCGCACCCCCGCGTCAGAACGGCTTGACCACCACAAGCACCACCGCCGCCACGAGCAGCAACACGGGCACCTCGTTGAACCACCGGAACCACACGTGGCTGCGCCGGCTCGTGCCGTCGGCCAGCTTGCGCAGCAGCACCGCGCAGGCATGGTGGTAGCCCACCACGAGCAGCACCACGGCCAGCTTGGCATGCATCCATCCATTGCCCGGCCCCTTGCCGATGCCGTAGCCTAGGTACAGCCACAGGCCCAGCGCCACCGCGGGCACCGCGAGCATCGTCGTGAAGCGCATCAGCTTGCGCGCCATGAGCAGCAGGCGCTCGCGCTCGGCCAACGAACCCGGGGCCACCATGGCCAGGTTGACGAAGATGCGCGGCAGGTAGAACAGGCCGGCGAACCAGCTGGCCACGAAGACGATATGGAAGGCTTTGACCCAGAGCATGGGGGCAGTGTACGGGGCCCGCCCGCTGCGGCAAGGCAAAAAAAGCCCGGCGGGCCGCCGGGCTAGCAAGCCTTTCATGCATTGCTGCAATCCAAGGCCCCGCTCAGGGAGGAAAAGCGGGGGGCGGCGACGGCCGCCCGCGGGCAATGTAGCACCGGCACCGGCGCGATACAAGCGCAGCGCCCCCTCCGTGCCGGGATGGGGCACAATTTTCCCCATGCACCTGTCCAGCCCCACCCCCTTCCCACAAAACCGCCCGCGCCGCCTGCGCCGCGACGCCTTCACACGCAACCTCGTGCGCGAGCACCGCCTGTCGGTGCACGACCTGATCTACCCCGTGTTCGTGCACGAGGGCAGCCAGCGCAGCGAGGCCGTCCCGTCGATGCCCGGCGTGGAGCGCCTGAGCCTCGACCTGCTGCTGCCCGTGGCCGAGGACTGCGTGAAGCTCGGCATCCCGGTGCTGGCGCTGTTTCCCTCGATCGAGCCCGCGCTCAAGACGCCCGACGGCAAGGAGGCCCTCAACCCCGACGGCCTGATCCCGCGCGTGGTGCGCGCGCTGAAAAAGGAATTCCCCGACCTCGGCGTGCTGACCGACGTGGCGCTGGACCCGTACACCAGCCACGGCCAGGACGGTGTGCTCGACGCCACCGGCTACATCCTCAACGACGAGACCGTGGAGATCCTCACCGGCCAGGCCCTTGCCCACGCCGAGGCGGGCGTGGACATCGTCGCCCCCAGCGACATGATGGACGGCCGCATCGGCGCCATCCGCGACGCGCTGGAGGTGCAGGGCCATATCCACACGCGCATCATGGCCTACAGCGCCAAGTACGCCAGCGCCTTCTACGGCCCCTTCCGCGACGCCGTGGGCACGCGCGGCGCCCTGGGCAAGGCCGACAAGAACGTCTACCAGATGGACCCGGGCAACACCGACGAGGCACTGCGCGAAGTGGCGCTGGACCTCGCCGAAGGCGCCGACATGGTCATGGTCAAGCCCGGCATGCCTTACCTCGACGTGGTGCGGCGCGTGAAGGACGAATTCCGCGTGCCCACCTTCGCCTACCAGGTGAGTGGCGAGTACGCCATGCTCAAGGCCGCCGCCGCCAACGGCTGGCTGGACCACGACGCGGTGATGATGGAAAGCCTGCTCGCCTTCAAGCGCGCGGGGGCCGACGGCGTG
>JASLFM010000465.1 GCA_030150585.1 Acidovorax sp. | reverse complement strand
TCGAGCACCAGGGGCAGCCCCTTTTTGGCTGCCGCGATGCGCAGCGAGGCCAGGATCTGCTGGCACAGCTCGCGCAGCGAGAAGTCGTCGATCTCGAGTTCGACGGCCCCTTTTTCGAGCTTGGCCGTGTCGAGAATGTCGTTGAGCAGGCGCAGCATGGAGCGCGCCGCATGGTGCACGGTGCCGAGCTGGCGGCGCTGCGCGGTGTCCAGGTGCGAGTCGAGCAGCGCCTCGGTGAAGCCGATGATGGCGTTCATCGGCGTGCGGATTTCGTGGCTCATGTTGGCCAGGAAGGTGCTGCGCGCGGCAGCGGCGGCCTCGGCGCGCTCCTTGGCGCTGCGCAGGTCCTGCTCCATGGCGCGGCGGCCGCTGAGGTCGGTGGCGAACTTGATGACCTTGAAGACCTTGCCCTCGGCATCGAAGATGGGGTTGTAGGTGGCATGGATCCACACCTCGCGCCCGCCCTTGGCGAAGCGCTGGTGCTCGCCGGCCTCGAACTCACCCCGTGCCAGCCGCTGCCAGAAGGCGCGATAGGCGTCGCTGCGCGCGAACTCGGGCGCGCAGAACAGCCTGTGGTGCTGGCCGATGACCTCGTCCAGCGTATAGCCCATGAGCGCGAGGAAATTGGCGTTGGCACCGATCAGGTGGCCCTGCAGGTCGAACTCCGCCGCCGCCTGCGAACGACCGATGGCCTGCACCGTGCCCGCGAACTCGGCATTGCGGGCCTTGGCCTCGGTGATGTCGAGGATCACCCCGTCGATCCAGCGCACCCGTCCTTGCCCGTCGGGCACGCCACGGCCGTTCTCGGACACCCAGCGCGTACGCCCGTCGCGGGTCCGGATGCGGTATTCGATGTGGTAGGGCTCGCCCCGCTCCAGCGCAGAGGCTGTTGCAGCCCCGATGGGGCCGGCATCCTCGGGGGCGATGAGGTGGCCGAAATGCACACGGCCTTCCACGAAATCCTGCGCGGTCCAGCCCGTGAGCTGCTCCACCGCGTCGCTGATGAACACCATGGGCCAGTCCCCCCCGCCATGCACGTCATTGACACAGCGGAAGGCGACGCCGGGCAGGTTGCCCACGAGCGAGCGCAACTGCTGCTCGCCGCGCTCGCGCTCGCGCTCGAGCGCCTTGCGCTCGGTCAAATCCACCAGGAAGCCCACGAAGAGGGGGTCGCCGGGCTGGTCCACGCGGCCCACGGCCAGCCGCATGGGCACAAGGGTACCGTCCTTGCGCAGGGCCTCGATCTCGCGCCCCACGCCGATGATGGAGGAATGGCCCGTGGCGAGGTGGCGGTGCAGGTAGCCGTCGTGCGCCTCGCGGTGCGGCGGGGGCATGAGCATGTTCACATTGCGCCCGATCACCTCGTCGGCGCGCCAGCCCAGCAGCCGCTCGGCCGCACCATTGAACAGCCGCACCGTTCCGTGCGCATCGATGATGACGATGCCATCCACCGCCGTATCGACCAGTGCGCGCATGCGCGAGGCGGTGGCCCGCGCCTCGCGCAGCAGCTGACCGAAGCGCAGCTGCACGTTCACGCCAGTGGCTGTGAGCCCCACCACCAGCGCCACCACGGCGATCGCCAGCGCCAAGGCGGGTGCTTGCGTGCCCGGCGCGGCACCGAACACGGGCGTGCCCACTACGCGCAGCGCGGCCATGGCGATGTAGTGCATGCCCGCGATGGCGAGCCCCATGACCACGCCGCCGAGCACGGTGGCGGCCCAGCGCGGCATGCCGGCCACGCGCTCCAGGCGAAAGCGCAACCACAGCGCCGCCGTGGCAACGGCCACCGCGTACACCACGGATGCCACGAAACCCGCCACGTCATAGCGCATGTTCGGCGCGAACTGCGATGCGGCCATGCCCGCATAGTGCATGAGCCCGATGCCCGCGCCCACGAGCGTGCCGCCAATCCACAGCGAGCGCGCGTCGACCTGCTGGCGTGCCAGCACCGTCAAAGCCACCCACGAGGCCAGCAGGCTGGGCAGGGCCGACAGCGCCGTGATCGCGGGGCTGAATTGGCCCGCAGCACACAGGTCGAATGCCAGCATGCCCACGAAGTGCATGGCCCAGACCCCGCAGCCCAGCGCGATCGAACCCGAGGCGACGATGGTGCGGCGCAATACGGTGTCGCGCGTGCGCAGGGCCAGGCCCGCCAGGTGCAGGGCCATGACCGACGAGGCCACCGCCAGCGCGACCGACAGGGCCACCAGCCAGGGATCATGGCCCCAGACGGGGCTGTATGCGCCCTGGGCAGCGCTTGTGACGAAGAACTTCTCTAGCATTTCGCCGGCCAATGTAAGCGATGGTGAGTTTTGGTGCGTGCACAGCTGCGCACCGGCTGCCAGAGCTTGTCAGCCACTCAATGCGCCACCGCGCCCCATTCCTGCTCGTACGTATGCACGAGCACCTGGTTGGACAGGCGGTTGACCTCGGCCGGCACGCGCGCCATGTCGCGCGGAAAGTCGAACAGCAGCGGCAGCGACGCCGCGTCCAGAAAGCGCAGCCCCGGCGGCAGCGCCTCGGGTTGCCGCCAGGGGCGGCGGCCCGCGAGCACGAAGCCCCATTCGCCGAAGCTCGGCACATGCGCGTGGTAGGGCGTGGCCACGAGCCCTACCGACTCGATGGTGGCCACCACGGTCCAGAAGCTCTTGCGCGCCACCAGCGGCGAGGTGGTCTGCACCACGGCATAGCCGCTCGCGGCCAGGCGCTGGTCGAGCAGGGCGTAGAAGCTGTTGGTGTAGAGCTTGCCGATGGCGAAGTTGGTGGGGTCGGGGAAATCCACCACGATCACGTCGAAAGTGTCGTTTGCCCCCACGCTCCGCCGCTGCGCAGGGTCGCTGCCCCCCAAGGGGGCGCTCGTGTCCTGCCCCTCCTGCAGCCACTGGAAGGCGTCGGTGTTGACGACGTGCACCTTCGGGTTGGCGAGCGCATCGCCGTTGAGGCGCCGCAGCACGGGGTTCTGGCTGAAAAGCTGCGTCATGGCCGGGTCCAGCTCCACCAGGGTGACGGATTCCACCGTCGGGTACTTGAGGATCTCGCGCACGGCCATGCCGTCGCCGCCGCCCAGCACGGCCACTTTTTTCGGCGCGCCGTGCGCGGCCATGGCGGGGTGCACCAGGGCCTCGTGGTAGCGGTACTCGTCGCGCTCGGCGAACTGCAGGTTGCCGTTGAGAAACAGCCGGTAGCCCGCGCGCCCGTGCGTGACCACGATGCGCTGGTAGGGCGAGCTCTCGCTCAGAACGATGCGGTCCTGGTAGAAGCGGTCCTCGGCCAGGCGCGTGATGTGCTCGGCGCCCCACAGGCCCGCGAGCAGCGCGCCCAGCACGGCCGCGCAGGCCAGCGCGTGGGCGCGCAGATGCCGCAGCTCGTGCCGGAACAGCCACAGCGCCCACACGGCCACGGCCGCGTTCATGGCGCCGAACAGCAGCCCCGTGCGGACCAGCCCCAGGTGTGGCACAAGCAGCAGCGGGAACGCGAGCGAGACGGCCAGCGCGCCGAGGTAGTCGAAGGTGAGCACCTGCGAGACCAGGTCCTTCAAGGCCACGTTGCGCTTGAGGATGCGCATGACCAGCGGGATCTCCAGCCCCACCAGGGTGCCCACGAGCAGCACCATGCCGTACAGCAGCAGGCGGAACGCACCGGGCACGTAGGCGTTGGCGATGAAAAGCGTGGCGGGCAGCGCACCGCCGACCAGCGCCACCAGCAGTTCGATGCGCAGGAAATGGGCGGGCAGCTGCCGCTCGAAATAGCGCGAGAGCCACGAGCCCACGCCCATGGCGAACAAATAGGTGCCGATGATGGTGCTGAACTGCAGCACCGAGTCGCCCAGCAGATACGACGCGAGCGCCCCCGCCGCGAGTTCGTAGAGCAGGCCGCAGGCGGCCACCACGAAGACGCTGGCGAGCAGGGCAATGTCGATGGGGCGGGGACCGCGGCGCGCAGGCGCGGCAATGGAGGAAGACAAGGTTCTCAGTGGATCGCTGCCGCCACGATGATGCTGATGCCCAGGCACATGGCCGCCACCACCATGCCCAGCGCGCGGTTCTGCTTCTCAACGATCTCGGCCCACAGGTTGTAGGGCGTGATCTTGTCCACGATGATGAAGCACAGCCAGAAAACCACCACGCCGATCACAGCGTAGAGGATGGAGCCGAGGAAGGCCTCGGGCTTGAGCCAATCGAATCCCATCATGGCGCTACTCCTTGCAAAGTGTCTATTTATGTCCGCCGCCGCTCGAATAGCCGCCATACGAGCCGCCCGAGCTGCGGTAGGAGGAAGAGTTGCAATTTTCCACGCGCGGGTCGCACGAGGAGCAGCTGTTCATCAGGACCAGCAGGATGACGAGCACCACGAGGATGATCAGGACGGTGCCGCAGCCCAGGCCTGAGGCCTTGAATGCAGGCAGCGCGTCCTCGCGCTTCAAGGCGTCCTTCTGCCCCTCGAGGCCGAAGGCCTTGGCCACGGTGTTGCTGTCGAGCTTGCTGCCGCTGGACCAGGTGATTTCGCGCGGCGTCTGCTCCATCGACAACAGGCCGCGCCCGCTGCCCGCATAGTCGCGGTTGAAGGTGGTCTGGCCGCGCTCCACGGGCCAGTAGAACTCGCCGGCCACATAGGTGGTCTCGGCGTTGTAGCTGGTTTGCAGCCTGTAGGTGGTGCCCAGGTAGGTAGCGCGCTGGCCACTGGCCGCGAGCTTGGGTGCGCCCGTGGTGGGGCGCACCAGGCTCCAGCCATCGGTCGCGTCCACGAGGAAGGCGAAGCCCCGCTGGCGGTTGTAGAGCAGGTACTCCTCCCAGCCGAAGTGCTCATCGTCGCCGGGCTCCTGCCCCATGCGGTGCTGGAAGCCGACCACCTGCCACTGCACCCCTTCGAGCTGGCCCGTGCTGCCCAGCGCGATGAGCGGCTGCACGGGCTCGTCCTGCACGGCCGCGCGCAACTCGGCGCCTACACCCTGCGAGAGGTCGATGAGGCTGCGGCACGAACCGCAGGTGATGCTCTTGGTGGTGTCGAGCTGGACCTGCACGGGCGCGCCGCAGTGCGGGCAGCTGAACTGGCGGCCCTTCTCGTCCTTGGCCGATTCGTCCCGGAGGCCCTTGAGCTGCAGGTCTTCCAGCCGCACGGCGCGGCCGCGCTCGAGCCGGGGCGCGGGGCCGCCGTAATCGATGGACAGCACCTCGCCATCCTCGCTGCGCAGCTCCACCACCGCGAAGGGCTGGCCCAGCGGCGGCAGCTTGGGCAGCTCGCCTTGCGCGGAGAGGAGGTGCGCCTGCACGTTGGCCGCGACGCTGAAGGGCTTGCCGTTGATCGCCGTGGTGGAGCCCACACGGAAGGCTTGCGCCGGCGGCAACTCGCGCGTGGTGGCGAAGGGCCGGGTGAAGACGTAGGCGCCGTTGTCCTCGCCCAGCGTGGCGGTGCTGCCGTCCTGCAGAAAGGCCACCCACTCCGTCCAGGTGCCCGCATCGCCCTTGTACTGCAGGCGGCCGATGAGGGTGAAGGGCAGGTCCTTGCCGTCCAGGGCGATGCGCCCGCTGGCCATGAGCTGCAGCGGGCTGTGGTCGTCGAACAGCTCGGCCATCTTGCCCAGGCGCGTGAGCACCTCGCCGCTGCGCACGACGGTGCTCTGGCAGTAGCCGCAGACGGCGTGCGTGGACTGCGCGCTGCGGAATTCCACGGGCGCGCCGCAGCCCGGGCAGGGCGCGCGGTAGTGACGCTGGATGGCGCTCTCGGCCATTGTTTGGAGTGTTTTTGGCCTCTGGCGCTTTTTCAGCGGGCGCCAGCAGCTATCAAATCAAGAGCGTTTATCAGACGAGCTTCTTGAGCAGCTCGGTCTTCTTGGCGTCAAACTCTTCCTGCGTGAGGATCCCCTTGGCCTTGAGCTCGCCGAGCTTTTCAAGCGTGGCCATGACCTCCTCGGGCTTCACGCCTGCGGGCGCGGCGACGGGCGCGGCCTGCGCCGCCCCGCCCTGCAGGCCCTGCTGCAGGTTCTGCGCCAGCACCTGGCCCAGCGCCACGCCGGCGCCCAGGCCCATGGCGTCGCCCGCCACGCCGCCGCCGCTGCCCGCGTTCTCGGCGAACTTCGGGATGGCCTGCGCCGTCTGGTACTGCATGAACTTGCCCATGTCGTTGCCGACCATGCCCATGCCGATCTTCTGGTCGAGGATCTTCTGCAGCTCTTCGGGCAGAGAGACGTTCTGCACCGTGAGCGTTTCGAGTCCCAGGCCGATCTTGGCGAACGCGGGCTGCAGCTCCTTGGCCAGCGCGTCGGCGAACATCATCTGGTTGGCCGCGAGGTCAAGGAACGGCAGGCCGCTGCCCGCGATGGCGTTGCTGATGTTCTGCAGCACCAGGCCGCGCAGCTGGCCGTCGAGGTCGCCCACCGTGTAGGCCTCGCGCGTGCCCGAGATCTCGGTGTGGAACAGCTTGGGGTCGACCACGCGGAAGGCGTAGTTGCCGAACGCGCGCAGGCGCACGGCGCCGAAGTCCTTGTCGCGGATCGT
>JASLFM010000461.1 GCA_030150585.1 Acidovorax sp. | reverse complement strand
CGACTGCATGGCCGCGAACTGCTCGGCCATGGACTGCATGGTGAGGTTCAGCGTCTGGATGCCCGTCACGGTGTTGATCTGCGCCATCTGCGAGGTCATCTGCGCGTTGTCCATGGGGTTCATGGGGTCCTGGTTGCTGAGCTGTGCGACGAGCAGCTTGAGGAACCGGTCCTGCGCGGCGTTCGGGTCGGTGGCCGAGTCGGGCTTGGTCGACGTGGTGGTCTTGCCTGCGTCGAGCGCGCTGGTGTCGATGGGTGTGATGAACATGGTTTATTGCCCCATTTGCAGGGTCTTGAGCAGCAGCGACTTGGCCGTGTTCATGACCTCGACGTTGTTCTGGTACGAGCGCGAGGCGGAGATCATGTTGACCATCTCCTCCACCGCGTTCACGTTCGAGTGGTTGACATAGCCCTCGGCGTCGGCCGACGGGTGCGTGGGGTCGAACACGCGGCGGCCCGGCGCCTGGCTTTCCTGGACCGTGCTCACGCGCACGCCGGCCGAGCTGTCGGCGCCCATGGGCGTCGTCTGGAAGACCACCTGGCGCGCCTTGTAGGCTTGGCCGTCGGGCCCGGCCACGGCGTCGACGTTGGCCAAGTTGCTGGCCACCACGTTGAGTCGCTGCGACTGCGCGCTGATGGCGCTACCCGAGACGTTGAAGATCGAGAACATCGACATGGCGGGTCGCTCCTTGCTTCGTTACTGGCCCTGGATGGCGCTCAGCATCGTCTTGGCGTTGCCGTTGATGAAGCGCAGCGTGGCCTCGTAGCGCACGGCGTTGTCCACGAAGTTGGCGCGCTCGCGATCCAGGTCCACGGTGTTGTTGTCCAGGCTGGGCTGGGTCTGCACCGAATAGCCCAGCGTGCTGGCACTGCCTCCCGTGCCCGTCTGGGCTGCGGGCAGCGGGATGTGCTGCGGGTGGTTTGCGCCGTTGGTGCCGAGCTGTTGCACCAGGGCGGATCCGCCGTCGGTGGCCGCGCGCAGCGCCTCTGCGAACTTGAAGTCGCGCGCCACGTAGCCCGGGGTGTCGGCGTTGGCGATGTTGCTCGCAATGGCGCGCTGGCGCTCGGCGCGCAGCAGCAGTGCGTTGCCGTGAAGGTCCAGCGTTTGCGTCAATTTGTCGAGCATGGGTCTCGTCCTGGGAGTGTCTGGCCGCCGGGCGCACAGGGCTTGCGGCGTGGACCGATTATGGAAACCGGCCCCATTTCCTAAAGCGCGAAGAGCGCGGGTTTGGGGTCGCAGTTCCGGGCATTGCTACCCCGCCTGCAGGCCTACATTGACGGCGTTGGAATGGCCTGCAGGAGGCTTCGCATGACCCGTGTTGATCGATTCTTTTTCTCCGCATGCATCGCGCTCGCGGGCGCGATGGCCCTGCCCGCTGCGGCGCAGGCCGTGGCCGATCCCATGGCCGAGATCGGCCCGCTCACGCAGCGCTGGCTCGACGACACCCTGCAGCGCGCGCAGAGCGGTGGCGCCACGCTGCGCATGGAGGTGAGCGTGGGCACGCTCGACCCGCGCCTGCGCCTGGCGCCCTGCGCGCGCGTGGAGCCCTACCTGCCCGCCGGCACCCGGCTGTGGGGGCGCACCCGCCTGGGCCTGCGCTGCGCCGACGGGCCCACGCCGTGGAACGTGTTCCTGCCCGTGACCATCAAGGCCTGGGGCCCGGCCTGGGTGCTTACCAGCAACGTGGCGCCGGGCGCTGTGCTCACGGCCGCCGACGCCAGCCAGGCCGAGGTGGACTGGGCGGCCGACAATGCAGCCATCGTGGCCAATCCCGAGGCATGGGTGGGCCAGGTGGCCGCGCGCCAACTGCTCGCGGGCCAGCCGCTGCGCCAGTCCATGGTGCGCCCGCCCCAGCTGTTCCGCGCCGGTGCCCAGGTGCGGGTGGTGGCGCAGGGGCCCGGCTACGCGGTCACCTCGGCGGGGCAGGCGCTCAGTGCCGGTGCCGCAGGGCAGACTGTGCGCGTGCGCATGGATAATGGGCGCATTATCGGTGGTACAGTGTCCGAAGATGGAACGGTGGACGTGCCCTTATAAACCCAAAACACCGAAAAAGACCTAAAGTCTCGGGTCCACGCGCCGAAAACATAGGCACGTAAGCCCCACTTGCTGGGGACAGTGGAGAGAGCCATGAAGATAGGTCAACACCCGGATATCGCAAACGCGCTGTCGCAGTCGGGGTCTGCCAAGCAGCAGGCCAAGGCGTCCGCGCCCGTTGCGCAGGCCGCTGCCCAGGCGGCTACGGCGGCGAACGTGGGTGTTCCCGTCACTTTCTCGAATGCGGCGCGCGGACTGGACCCGGCCTCGCGCAACCTGGGCGATTTCGACGCTGGCAAGGTCAAGGCTGTGCGGGCCGCCATCGACAATGGCACCTTCAGCGTGGATGCCGAGGCCATTGCCGACAAGCTGCTCGCCAATGCGCAGGAGGTGCTGTCGCGTTCGCGCTGACCGTACCGGGCTTCCACTCTCCTTCCATTCGCTCCTCCTCTCTTCTTTTCTCCTGACCTCGCGCCTCGATGACCCTGGAACAGATCCTCGCCGGCGCCGAAGAAAAAGCCCAGGCCGCAGCCGACGCGCTGATGGCATCCGACGCCGTGGCGCTGGAGCGCTGCAGCGCCATGCTGCGCGAATCGGCGGCCGCGCTGGCCCAGGCCATCGAACAGCAGGAACCCCGGACAATCGACCCCGCACTGGCCGCGCGCATCCGCACGTTGCGCGACCACCTGTCCATGGTGCGCGAGCAGCTGGCACGCGTCGCCGCCCTGGCCGACCGCCAAGCCGCCTCGGTCCTGCCGCCCGCCGATGCCTCCACCTACGGCGCCGCAGGCAGCCCCGCCCCGCGCATCTACCGCGCAACCAGCTGACCGCTCTTGAAATCATAGCTGCTCGCGCTTGATTGGTAGGCGCTGGAGACTGTTTTGACCGCTGGTCTCTGAAACAGGGCGCAACCCATACCAGCAGACCCCGTGGAACTGGCTTTGCCAGGCCACCGGCGTCGTCCCCCTTCCCGGCGTAGCCGAGAGAAGGGGGAAGCGGCGCAGCCGCTCGGGGGGATGCCCTCTAGTGCGCGCGCATCTTTGCGCGCAGCCGCGCAATCGCCTGGCTGTGCAGCTGGCACACGCGCGATTCGGTCACGCCGAGCACAGCGGCGATCTCTTTCAGGTTCATGTCGTGCTCGTAGTACATGCCCATGATGTGCTGCTCGCGCTCGGGCAGCCCCTGGATCGCGGTGACGAGCGACGCGCGCAGGCGCTGGTCGCGCAGCAGGGCCATGGGGTCGGCACCGTTGTCGGCCACATGGCGTTCGAGGAAGCCCTCCTCCTCGTCCTGACCGTGCGTCATGTCCTCCAGGTACACGAGCTGGGTGCCGCGCACCTTGCCGAGCAGGCTCTGGTAGTCGGCCAGCTCCAGCCCGAGTTCGTCGGCAATCTCGGATTCAAGGGGGCTGCGGCCCAGGCGGTGCTCAAGCCGGTGCACGGCCTGCTCGATCTCCTTCTGGCTCTTGCGCGAGCTGCGGCTCATCCAGTCGCCCTCGCGCAGTTCGTCGAGCATGGCGCCGCGGATGCGCTGGGTGGCGAAGGTTTCGAACTGCACGCCCTGCGCCGCCTCGTAGCGCGACAGGGCCTCGGCCAGACCGATCATCCCGACCTGGATGAGGTCGTCCAACTCCACGTTGGGCGGCAGCTTGGCGATCATGTGGTGCGCAATGCGCCGCACCAGCGGCACGTGCTGGCGGATCATCGCATCGCGGTCGAGCTGGCCTTTGGCGGTGTACATCACGGATAGCACGCTCTCGTCAGTGGCTCACAAAATGCGCGGCACCAGCATACAGCGGCAGGGGAGCCATGCCGGAGATGGTGCCCCCGTTCTCCAGCAGTTGCAAGGCCAGGCGCTGCAG
>JASLFM010000065.1 GCA_030150585.1 Acidovorax sp. | reverse complement strand
TCGGCGGTGAACCGCGTGGCGGCCTCCAGGCTGCCGAAACTCGCGAGCGTGGGGCCCATGGAGCCGTGGCGCCGGCTGCCGCTCACGTAAACGGCCGTGCGCGCATCGATCCAGTGGCCGCGCGGTGCCTCCCAGTCGGCCTGGCCCATGTCCTGCACATAGACCGCTGCCACGGCGCGCACCTGCTCGCCTGCGAGCAGGGTGTTGAACAGCTCCACCGTGTCGCAGAAGAACACGGGCCGCGCCTGGCCTGTGTAGTGGATCTGGGCCTTGGGCCCGGGGTAGTCGGCGAGCAGCATGCCGTCGAGTTCACAACTGGTGGCGCGGTCGAAGTCCACGGCGACGGTCGATGGCGCGCTGCCGTCGGCGTGCTGCGAACAGCCGGCGAGGATTGCGCCCAGCGGGGCCGTGAGCACCCAGCCGAGCAGGCGGCGGCGAGTGTGGCGCACGCAGGCGCAGCGGTAGGTGGGGGTGGTCATGGCTTGTGGAACCTCCAGCCCGCGAGGCACAGCGGCAGCGCGACCCAGCCGAGCATGACCGCGCCCAGCAGCCAGGGGCTGGCCAGGGGCGCGGGCACGACGCTGGCCAGGCCGTAGAGCGTGCGTACGTCGTCGAGCGAAAACACGTTGAGGATGCGGAACGCGTCCGCGGGATTGAGCAGCAGCAGCCAGGCCAGCGCCTCGCCGCCCCAGGCGCCACCCGTGGTCACCAGGGTGCCGAGCAGCACCAGGTCGAACACGAGCACGAAGAAGAACCAGGTGGCGATGGCCAGGCCCGAGGCGCGCGTGCGGTCGCGCGCGAGCACCGACATGAGCACCGCGAGGCTCAGGAACGCGAGCCCCAACAGCACCGAGCTGAGCATGAAGCCGCCGAAGTGCCACAGGGCCGCGCCCTGGAACTGCCGCACGAGCAGCGCGGCCACGAGCGCGAAGCCCGCGAGCGTGGACAGCGCGAGCGCCGCCGCCAGGCCCAGGTACTTGCCCAGCAGCAGTTCCCAGCGCGTGATGGGCAGCGACAGCAGCAGGTCCAGCGAGCCGCGCTCGCGCTCGCCCACGATGGCGTCGAAGCCCAGCAGGAGCGCGATGAGCGGGATCAGGTAGATCACGAGGCTCACGAGGCTGGCGATGGTGAATTCGGTCGAGCGCAGGCCCACCGTGCCTTGCTGCGCGCCGCCGAAGTAGGCGATGGCGAGCGAGAACGCCGTGAACACCAGCGCCACGGCGAGCACCCAGCGGTTGCGCATGCGGTCGCGAAATTCCTTGGCGGCGATAGCGAGGATCTGGCGGATTTCCATCGTGGACCTTTCAGCGGGAGATGCCGAAGAACAGGTCTTCGAGCGAAGGCTCGTGGATGCGCAGGTCGCGCACGCGCGCGCCCATCGGCGCGATGGCGCCGAGCACCGCCATGCGCGCCTCGCGCGGGCAGGACAGGCGCAGGCCCTCGGGGGTGGGCGTGGCCTGCGCCGCGGGCACGGCGGCCAGCGCCTGCGCCACGGCGGGGGTATCGGCAACTGCCGCTGCGATGTCGAACACCAGCGGCATGCCCGCCTGCTCGCGCAGTGCCCGCACGCTGCCCAGCGCCTGCAGCCGGCCTGCGGCGAGGATGGCCAGGCGGTCCACGCGCTCCTGCAGCTCTGCGAGGATGTGCGAGGTGATCACGATGGTCACGCCCCCCTGCTGCAGCGTGCGCAGCGTGGCGTAGAAGTCGCGGATGGCGAGCGGGTCCAGGCCGTTGGTGGGCTCGTCGAGCAGCAGCACGCGCGGCGCGCCCAGCAGCGCCTGCGCGAAGCCCAGCCTCTGGCGCATGCCTTTGGAGTACTCGCGCACGGGCCGGTGGCCCGCGTCGGCCAGGCCCACGCGCTCGAGCACCTCGGCGCACTGCGCGGCGGGCGCGCCCTTGAGCCGCGCGAAGAAGCGCAGCGTCTCCAGGCCGCTGAGGTTGTCGTACAGCACCACGTTCTCAGGCAGATAGCCCAGGTGGCGCCGCGCGGCGCGAAAGCCGCGCCCCTGCACGGGCGCGCCGCCCATGAGGATCTCGCCCGCCGTGGCCGGCACGAGGCCCAGCATCATCTTGAACAGCGTGCTCTTGCCCGCGCCGTTGTGGCCGATGAGGCCCAGGATCTCGCCGCGCTCCACGTGCAGGTCGATGCCGTCCACGGCATGCAGCGCGCCGTAGTGCTTGCGGGCGCCGCGGATCTCGATGGCGGGCGTGCTGTCAGCGGTGGTCGGATGGGTGGCTTCGGTCACGCCAGGAACTCCATTGGGGGGTGATGGGGCGCATGCGCGGGTGGGGGTCCACCACCGAAGGCACGCGCAACACGGGGAACTGCCGGCCCACGAGGCGCAGCGCCTGCACGGCGGGGCTGGCCAGCAGCAGCTTCATGGCCGGGTGGCGCCAGGCCAGGCGGTCCACCACGTCGTTGGCCTCGTAGGGCACGTCGCCGATGCCGTCGCCGTTGCGGTCCCAGCCGAGGTAGTTGCTCCAGTGGTTGCCACCGCCTTCGCCCCAGCGCTCGTCGCGCGCGCCCACGTAGCGCACCTGCTCGCGGTTGGCGATGAAGTCGTTGCCCTCGACCACGTTGCGCGTGGAGCCTGCCGACAGGTGCACGCCCACGGCATTGCCGGTGACGAGGTTGCCGCGCAGCGTGGCGTACTCCACGTCGTAAATGAAGAAGCCGCGCGCGTTGCCGGCCACCACGTTGCCCTCGATGACCGAGTCCTGCAGCGTGCGCAGCATGATGCCGTGGTCGGCGTTGTCCCAGGCGCGGTTGTTGCGCACCATCTGGTCGCGCACTTCCATGAGCGCGAGGCCGCCCCGGTTGCGGTAGGTGTCGTTGTCCTCCCACAGGTTGTGGTAGGAGTTCATGTAGTGCGTGCCGTAGCGGCTGTGGTGCAGCCGGTTGCCCCGGAACACGGCGTGGTGCGAAACGTCCACGTAGAGCGCGTCGCGCACGAAGCTGATGTGGTTGTTCTCGATGCGCGCGCGCTGCGTGTTGTAGAGCTGCACGCCGTTGCCGCGCTGCGACGAGCCCACGTCGCGCAGGCCCGTGATGGTGTTGCGCAGCACCTGCACGTCGTCGGCCTTCTCGATCCACAGGCCGAAGAGGTTGTAGGTGAGGTCGCAGTCGCGCACCACGGCGCGGTGCGCGCCGGGCTGGATGTAGATGCCCGCGTTCTGGTCCTTGAGGCTCGTGCCTGAGTCGCGCACGATGAGCCCCTCGATCACCACGTCCGTCGCTGTCACGCGGATGGTGTCGCCCGCCTGCCCGCCGCTGAGCGTGGGACGGTCGATGCCGCGCAGCGTGAGTGGCTTGTCGATGCGCAAATTGGCACGGTAGCGGCCGCGCTCCACCTCCACCACATCGCCCGGCGCGGCGGCCGCGATGGCGGCCTGCAGGTCGCCGCCGGGCCGCACGCGCAGCATGGCCGCCTGCAGGGCCGTGGCCAGCAGCAGGCTGGCGAGGTAGACCAAGGCGCGGGCGGCGATGGCGCCGGGGGGCTTCACAGCGCGATCCCCCCGAACGCCTTGAGCGCGAGGAACAGCGATGCGCCGATCAGCAGGTTCTTGAAGCCTACGTAGCTCAGCATGTCCATCACGCCGGCCTCGCGGTAGCGGTCCTGCCACCAGGGGCCGTCCTTCACGTAGCGCTTGCCGGACAGGCGGATGAGCACTTCGTACAGGCTCCAGCCGAACCACCAGCCGATCAGCGCGCCGGCCGAGAGGTGGCCCAGCGCAGCCATCACCCAGGCCACGCTGGCCGCCAGACCCAGGGCCAGGCCTGCCGCCTGCAGCGCGCGCTGCGAGCGCCAGCCCGCGCCGCTCCAGGGCCAGAGGTGGTCCACCAGCTCCTTCCAGAGCCAGCCCGGGCCGCGCGTACCCGGCCGGTGCGCGGCGGGGCTTGCGGGCGGCGTGGGCATGCGCGGATCGGGGCCTTTGGCCGCCTTCGGCAGGATCTGGTCGGCCACGGTGGCGGGGTGGATGGGGATGTAGTAGCCGTTGGCGCCGATGGGCGTGCGCTCCAGCCCGTCCTTCTCGCGGCGCTTGCGTTCGCGGGCCAGGGGCGGGCAGCCCTTCACGTCGGTGTAGAGCACCATGCAGTCGAGGCAGTGCAGGCACTCGCGGTGGTCGATGCGGCCGTTGGCGTCGATGGCCTGCGCGCCGCAGCCCGTGGCGCAGGCCTTGCAGCTGTTGCAATCCTGCTTGCGCTTGAGGCCGAACCAGCGGAAGGTGCTGGGCATGGCCAGCGACGCGCCCAGCGGGCAGATGTACTTGCAGTACGGCCGCTCGATGAAGATCGAAACCCCCAGGATGGCGGCCACGAACAGGCCGTAGGGCCAGGCGCGGTTCAGCACGCCGACCAGGAAGGTGGTCTTGAACGGTTCGACCTCTGCCAGCTTCTCGGCCAGGCCCATGGAGAACATGGACACCGTGAGCAGGAACAAGAACACGGCGTACTTGACCCACTTCAGCCGGTCGTTCCACCGCTGCGGCAACTGCGTCTGGAAGCGCTGGAGGCCCACGGCCTCGGCGATCTTGTAGATCGCCTCCTGCAGCGAGCCGAACGGGCACATCCAGCCGCAGAACAGGCCCCGGCCGAACAGGAACACCGTGGCGATGATGAAGATCCAGAAGCAGAAGATGAACGGGTCGGACAGAAACAGCGACCAGGTCCACTGGAACAGCAGTGCATGGAACCAGGTCAGCACCTGGGTGATGGACGGCTGGGCCATGTGGCCGAAGCCGATCCAGAAGATGCTGATGGCCCAGAACGTGTACTTGAAGCCGTTGACCGGCCATTTGTTCTTGTGCGTGGACAGGCGCGTGAGCTTCTCGCGCAGCGCGTAGACCACCGCCACCGCCACCAGCAGCGCCGCGAACAGGCCGATGGGCAGGGCCTGGGACTTCCAGATGCGCACCCAGGGGGCGGCAGGTTCCTCCACCCGGGGGCGGCCTCCTTCGAGCACGCTGGCCGGCAGCCACAACTTCGACTCGAACACCGCGAAGCTGCGGTGGCCCGTGGCCTGGTCCACACGGTTGCCCAGGAAGGCCAGCTTCCACGGGTACGCGGCCGAGAAGGATGGCGAGCGGACCACGAAGATGGCCGACTCGGTGTAGCGCGGTGCGCCCGCGGCCTCCAGGCCGTAGAGGTTGATGGCATCCAGGTCGCGGAAGGTGAATGCATCCGCGCCCTGCTTGACCTGTACGCGGTCGTAGATGCCGCCGCGCACGAAGCCCGAGCCCTTGAACGATTCGGCACCCGTGGTCTTGATGATGAAGAGGGCGTTTTCGCCGTCCTTGAGCCGCGCGCGCAGGCTTTCGTAGCCGCCCTTGCCCAGCAGGCTGCGGCCGATGTCAGGCTGGTTCAGGTCGCCGAACCACAGCTCGATGAAGGGCTCGGCGCTGCGCGGCAGGCCCACCTGCTCCGGTTTGACGAGCAGGCGCTGCACGGCGCCCATCTGAACGAGTTGCGCCCAGTCATAGGTCTGGCCGGTGGCGGCGAAGCGCGCCGGATCGCGCACTGTGGGCGCGATGATGCCGGCCTGCCGCGCCACGGCGGCGCCCGAGGCCATGACCACCTGGTTCTGCGCGACCACGGTGACGGTGGCGCCCGAGATGGCGTCCACGCCAGTCACGTTCTCGTCGGGGCGCGAGGGGCCGACCTCGATGGTGTCGGTGACCGACTTGCCGATGTACTGGTTGTTGAAGTGGATGAGCGCTGATTCGGGGATGCCCAGCAGCAGGATGGGCTCGGAGTGCTTGAGTACCTTCAGGCCCACGAAGCGGCCCTGCGCGTCTATGCCGATCAGCGTGACCACCGGCTTGCCCGAGTAGGCCGGCGTGTCGGTGATGTCGGTGGAGAGCATCACGTAGCCCAGCAGCCTGTCCCGGCCGTCGAAGGCCTCGACGTAGGGCGGCTGGCCCTTGCGCTGCGAGAAACGCGCGGCACCCGGGAACACCTCGGCGCAGGGCAGCAGCGCGCACATGTCGGGCGCCGTTGCCAGGTTGGCCGGCAGCTCGGCCTCGTAGGCGCCCGCATGGGCGCGGGGCGCCAACAGCGTCAGGAATACCAGCAGCAAGGCAAGAAGAAAGGCGGTGAACCGCGAACCGTGGGCGGGCATGGAACTATGGATTTGATAGCTGGTAGCGCTGAATACAAAGGCGCTGGAGGCCGATTTGGCTAAAACGGGGCGTGGCCTGTGCAACTGGTGCGCGCGACGCGAGGGCAACCGAGCAAGGGCCGCCCCGCAGCGAGGGTTGCGTCCCCCTTCCCGCGCGCAAGCGCGAGAGAAGGGGGAAGCGGCGCAGCCGCTCAGGGGGGGCTCACCCCTCAACGATCATGCGGGTGCGCATCTCCAGGTGCAGCGCATGGCAGAAGTGCGTGCAGTAGCACCAGTACACGCCGGGCTTGTCGGCGATGAAGGTCACCGACTTGGTCTCCAGCGGGTTCACGATGAAGTTGACGTTGTGCTTCGGAATCGCGAAGCCGTGCGTCAAGTCCTCGATCTTGTCGAGGTTGGTGAGCACGATGGTGACCTCGTCGCCCTTCTTCACGCGGAAGTCGCGCAGGCTGAAGGCGGGGGCCTGCGAGGTGATCTTCACCGTCACCTTCTTGCCGTTGCGCGTGACGCCGGACTCCTTCGGGTCCTTGACGGCATTCGGGAAGTCGTCGAGCGCGTAGACCTGCTTGGGGCGCAGCAGTTCGCGCTTGAAGATGATGAAGTCGTGCGGCTCGCCGCGCACGGGGTGGTCGGCCAGCAGCACCATCTTGTCGCCCGAGATGTCCACGAGCTGCTCGTTCTCGGGGTGCAGCGGGCCCACGGGCAGGAAGCGGTCCTTGGAGAACTTGCAGCCCACGGCGAGGTACTTGCCGTCGGCGGCCACGGTCTCGGACTGCGAGGCGTTCACGTGGCCCGGCTGGTACTGCAGGTCGAGCCGGTCCACCACGTACTTGGCGTTCTTGTCGCCCGCGTGGAACTTGATCGCAGCGTCCACGTTCCACTTCACGAGCTGGCTGTCGAGGAACAGCGTGGTGTAGGC
>JASLFM010000453.1 GCA_030150585.1 Acidovorax sp. | reverse complement strand
CGCCTGCGCGTGGCTTTGCAGGCGCTGGTGCAGTACCTCCAGCGCCTCGATGTCGGCGGCGCCGGCGCGCGCCGTGGCCTCGTAGGCGGCGCGGCCCTCCAGCAGCGCGATCACGGGGAAGATTTCGCCCACATCGCGCCCGGTGACCTCGGTCACGAAGCAGCCCCGGCGCGGCTCGTGGCGCAGCAGGCCCTCGGCCACCAGCACCTTGAGCGCCTCGCGCAGCGGCGTGCGCGAGATTTCGAGCCGCTCGCACAAAGCGGCCTCGTCCAGAAACGCACCCGGCGCCAGCGTGCCGGCGAAGATCAGCCCCCGCAACCTCTCGGCGGCCTGGTCGTGCAGTGAATTGGCAACGGGGCGCATGGCGATGATTCCGGCGGTCCTCTATCCGTCCACAACGGCAGTCAACATGGGGCGAAAGCGCATGATTTCACATAATTTTCGATAATTATGAGAGTACGCACCAGCCTCGAGATCAGTGGTTACACCTAGCCCGCGCGGACAGTGCGCGACGGCTCTTCAAAAACGATAGCCGCCAGCGCAAGCCGCAAGGGCGCTGGCAGCCGTTTCGGCTAGGAAGCCACAGGCTGGCGCCGCGCCCACACCCACAGCCCCAGGCCGCCCAGGATCATGGGCACGCACAGCCACTGGCCCATGCTCATGCCCAGCGACAGCAGGCCCAGGAAGGCATCGGGCTCGCGGAAGTACTCGGCGGTGAAGCGCAACAGTCCATAGCCCACGAGGAAAGCCGCCGCCACCTCGCCCTGGCGGCGCGGCTTGCGCGCATAAAGCCACAGCAGCACGAACAGCAGCAGCCCCTCGAGCAGGAACTGGTACACCTGCGAGGGGTGGCGCGGCAGCAGGGAGCCGCTTTGCGGGAACACCATGCCCCAGGGCAGGTCGGGGCTTGCAAAGCGCCCCCAGAGTTCGCCGTTGATGAAGTTGCCCACGCGCCCTGCCGCCAGCCCCGTGGGCACGCAGGGCGCCACGAAATCGGCCACCTGCAGCCAGGGCCGCTGGCGCGAGCGCGCGAACCAGACCATGGACAGAATCACGCCGATCAGGCCGCCATGGAAACTCATGCCGCCCTGCCACACCGCGAAGATTTCGAGGGGGTGCGTGAGGTAGTGGCCCGGCTTGTAGAACAGGCAGTAGCCCAGGCGCCCGCCCACGATCACGCCAACCACGCCCAGGAAGAGGATGTCCTCCACGTCGCGCCGGCTCCACGCGCCGGGCCCGGAGATCGAGGCAAAGGGCTCGTGGCGCAGCCGCAGCCGCCCCAGCAGCATGAACAGGCCGAAGGCAGCCAAGTAGGTCAGCCCATACCAGTGGATGGCGACAGGCCCCAGTTGCAGGGCCACGGGATTGATTTGGGGGTACATCAGCATGGTGGCCGGTATTGTGCCCGCGGGCCGTGACGGTTCACCCACCCAATGCGAACGCTTCTGATCCCCGTGCGCATGCAGAGCGCCACACCGGGGGCATTGCGGCGCGCACCCGCCTTTCGCGGGATACTCCACGCATTCAAAACCCAGGAAACACCATGCAGGGCGACCCCCAGGTCATCGACTATTTCAAGGACCTGCTGCGCGGCGAGCTGGCAGCGCGCGACCAGTACTTCATCCACTCGCGCATCTACGAAGACCAGGGCTTTACGCGCTTGTACGAGCGCCTGGACCATGAGATGCAGGAGGAGACGCAGCACGCCGACGCGCTGCTGCGCCGCCTCCTCATGCTGGGCGGGATGCCTGACATGCGCCCCAAGGCGTTCACCCCCGGCACCATGGTGCCCGAGATGCTGCGCAAGGACCTGGCCACCGAGTACGAGGTGCGCGCCGCACTGCAGGAAGGCATTGCGCTGTGCGAGGGCGCGCGCGACTACGTGAGCCGCGACATCCTGCTGGCCCAACTGCGCGACACCGAGGAGGACCACGCCTACTGGCTGGAAAAGCAGATCGGGCTGATCGACAAGGTGGGGCTGGAGAACTATTTGCAGTCGCAAACGGCCGCACGCACCTGAGCCACGGGTTCCGGCCCCTTCAGAAACAAAAAGGCCGCGCCCTGGTGGGCGCGGCCTTTTTGCTGGGGGATGCCGCTCAATCGTCGAGCAACGACAGGTCGCGCACCGCGCCCTTGTCGGCCGACATCACCAGCTTGGCATAGGCCTTGAGCGCCGCCGACACCTTGCGCGGGCGCGGCTTGGCGGGCTTCCAGCCCTTGGCGTTCTGTGCTTCGCGGCGCTTGGCCAACTCCTCGTCGCTCACCAGCACATTGATGGTGCGGTTGGGAATGTCGATGCGGATGCGGTCGCCGTTTTGCACCAGACCGATCGCGCCGCCCGCCGCCGCCTCGGGCGAGCAGTGGCCGATGGACAGGCCCGAGGTGCCGCCCGAGAAGCGCCCGTCGGTCAGCAGCGCGCAGGCCTTGCCCAGGCCCTTGGACTTGATGTAGCTCGTGGGGTAGAGCATTTCCTGCATGCCGGGGCCACCCTTGGGGCCTTCGTAGCGCACCACGACCACGTCGCCGGCCTTGACCTTGTCGGCCAGGATGTTCTCCACCGCCTCGTCCTGCGACTCGACCACGTGGGCCGGGCCCTCGAACACGAGGATGGAATCGTCCACGCCTGCGGTCTTGACCACGCAGCCGTCCTTGGCGATGTTGCCGGTGAGCACGGCCAGGCCGCCTTCCTTGCTGAAGGCATGGTCGTACGAGCGGATGCAGCCCTCGGCGCGGTCCAGGTCCAGGCTGGGCCAGCGCGTGCTCTGGCTGAACGCCACCTGCGTGGGA
>JASLFM010000433.1 GCA_030150585.1 Acidovorax sp. | reverse complement strand
AGTGAGCATGATGACCGGCGTCTGTTTCACAGCGCGCAGCGAGCGCAGCACCTCGAAGCCATCGAGGCCCGGCAGCATCACGTCGAGCACGATCACGTCGAAGTCGTAGTGCAGCGCCAGGTGCTGGCCGTCGATGCCGTCGTACGCCAGCTCCACGGTGCAGCCCTGCTCCGTGAGGCCCTGGTGCAGGTACTCGGCCGTCTTGCGCTCGTCTTCGACGATCAGGACTTTCATGGCTGTGGCATTTGCTGCAGTTGCGCACTGGCACGCTTGCGCTCGCGGCGCGCGGCCTTCTTGCGCTCATACCAGTAGTGCGCGCGGTCCAGGTACAGGTAGATGACCGGCGTGGTGAACAGCGTGAGCACCTGCGACAGGATCAGCCCGCCCACCATGGCATAGCCCAGCGGATGGCGCAGCTCCGAGCCGGCGCCGCTGCCCAGCATCAGCGGCAGGCCGGACAGCAGCGCGCACATGGTGGTCATCATGATGGGGCGAAAGCGCAGCAGGCAGGCCTCGAAGATGGCGTCGCGCGGCGACATGCCTTTTTCGCGCTCGGCGTTCAGCGCAAAGTCCACCATCATGATGCCGTTTTTCTTGACGATGCCGATGAGCAGAATGATACCGATGAGCGCGATCACCGAGAGATCGTAGCCGCCCGCCATCAAGATCAGCAGCGCACCCACGCCGGCCGACGGCAGTGTCGACAGGATGGTCAGCGGGTGAATGTAGCTCTCGTACAGCAGGCCCAGCACGATATACACCGCCACCAGCGCCGCCGCGATCAGGTAGGGCTGGGTGCGCAGCGAGTCGCCGAACGCCTGCGCCGTGCCCTGGAAATTGCCCGACAGCGTAGCCGGCACGCCCATCTCGGCCTGGGCCTGCTGGATGGCCTGCACCGCGTCGCCCAGCGCGTGGCCGGGCTGCAGGTTGAACGAGATCGTTACCGCCGGGAATTGCCCCTGGTGGTTCACCGCCAGGTAGCCCGTGCGGTTGGTGTCCACCTTCACGAAGGTGGACAACGGCACCTGCTGCCCGGTGATGGGCGAGGTGAGGTAGAGCTTCTCGAAAAGACGAGGATCCCTCTGCAGCCGCGGCGTGACTTCGAGCACGACGAAGTAGCTGTTGAGCTGCGTGAAGTACTGCGCCACCTGGCGCTGGCCCACGGCGTCGTTGATGGTCGCATCCACCAGCGCGGGCGTGATGCCGTAACTCCCTGCCAGGTCGCGGTCGATGGTGAGCAGGGCCGTGGGCGCCTCGTTCTGCTGGTCGGAGGTCACGTCGGTCAGCCCCGGCAGCGAACGCAGCCGCTCCAGGATGCGCGGCGTCCATTCGTTGAGCTCTTCGAGGTTCGTGTCGGTGAGCGTGTACTGGTACTGCGTACGTGCAAGGCGCCCGCCCACGTTGATGTCCTGCCCCGCCTGCATGTAGAGCGTGATGCCCGGCACCCTGGCCAGCTGCGGGCGCAGCCGGGCGATGATCTGGTCCGCCGTGGCGGTGCGGCCTTCGTCCTGCGGCTTCAAGCTGATGAACATGTTGCCCGAGTTGAACGCGCTGGCGCCGGCCTGCATGCCGAAGCTCAGCACGTCCGGGTCCTTGCGCACGATGTCGGCCAGCGCCAGCATGCGCTGCTGCATGGCTTCGGACGACGAATCCTGCCCCGCCACGGCCGAGCCGAAGATGAAGCCCGTGTCCTGCTGCGGAAAGAAGCCCTTGGGGATGAACACGTACAGCGCTACCGTGGCCACCACGGTGGCGATGAAGCTCATCAGCGTGATGAAGGGGTGGCGCAGCACCACCTCCAGGCCGCGCCGGTAGCCGTGCAGCATGGCGTCGAACCCGCGTTCGAACCACATGAAAACGCGGCCGTGCTTCTCGGTCGAGTGGCCCTCGGCATCGTGCGGATGGTTCTTGAGGAACTTGGCGCACAGCATGGGCGTCACGGTGAGCGACACCAGCACCGACACCACGATGGTCAAGGTCACCGTGACCGCGAACTCGCGGAACAGCCGCCCGACGATGCCGCCCATCAGCAGTAGCGGAATGAACACCGCCACCAGCGACACCGAGATCGACACGATGGTGAAGCCGATCTCCTTAGAGCCCTGCAGGGCGGCCTGCAGCGGTGCCATGCCCGCCTCGATGTGGCGGTAGATGTTTTCCAGCATCACGATGGCGTCGTCCACCACGAAGCCCACCGCAATGGTCAGCGCCATCAGCGACAGGTTGTCCAGGCTGTAGCCCACCACGTACATCACTGCCGCGGTGCCCAGAATGGCCAGCGGCACGGTGATGCTGGGGATCACCGTGACCGTCACGCTGCGCAGGAACACGAAGATTACCGCCACCACCAGGGCGATCGACAGCAGCAGCGTGAACTCCACGTCCTTGACCGAGGCGCGGATGGTCTGCGTGCGGTCGGCCAGCACATTGACTTTGACGCTCGGCGGTATGCCCGCCTTGAGTTTGGGCAGCGCGGCCTGGATGCGATCCACCGTCTCGATCACGTTGGCACCGGGCATCTTGGTGACGGCCAGCATGATGGCGCGGCCGTTGTGCAGGGTGTTGTCTTCGCCGGCCAGCGCCGCGCCCCGGTAGCCCCAAGCGGCGATCTTGGCGTTCTCGGGCCCATCGACGGCCACGCCGATGTCGCGCACGCGGATGGGCGCGCCGTTGCGCCATGCCAGCACCACGTTGTTCCACGGCTCGGCCTGCAGCAACTGGTCGTTGGTGTAGACGTTGAACGCCTGCGCGCCGCCGTCGATGGTGCCGGTGGGCGAGCTGACCGTGGTGTTGGCGATCACGCCGCGGATGTCCTCCAGCGACAGGCCCAAAACCTTGAGCTTGGCCGGATCGGCCTGGATGCGGATGGCCGGCTTTTGCTGGCCGAACACGTTCACCAGCCCCACGCCATCGATGCGCGAGATCTGCTGGGCCAGGATGTTCTCGGCATAGTCGTCCACCTGCGTCAGCGGCAGCACCTCGGACTGCACGCCAAGAATCAGGACCGGCGAGTCGGCCGGATTGATCTTGCGAAAGCTCGGCGGACTGGGCAGGTTCTTGGGCAGTTGGCCCGTGGCGGCGTTGATGGCCGACTGCACGTCGAGCGCGGCGCCATCGATGTTGCGGTTCAGGTCGAACTGCAGCGTGATCTGCGACAGCCCCAGCGAGCTGGTCGAGGTCATCTGCGACAGCCCCGGGATCAGCGAGAACTGGCGCTCCAGCGGCTGCGCCACGTTCGAGGCCATGGTCTCGGGGCTGGCGCCGGGCAGCTTGCCCGTGACCTGGATGGTCGGAAAATCCACCTGCGGCAACGGCGCCACCGGCAGCATGGGCCACGCCACCAGGCCGATGAGCAACAGCGCCAGCGCCAGCAGCGTGGTGCCAATGGGGCGGCGGATGAATGCCTCGGAGACGTTCATGACGCCCCTCCGGCCGCTGCGGGCTTGCCTGCATCGGTTACCGCGGCGCCGGGCGTCACGCGGTACTGGCCGTCGCTCACCACACGCTGGCCGGCCTTCAGGCCCGCAGAGACGACTGCTTCATTGCCCTCTGTGCTGGACACTTCGATGGCCTGCACCTGCGCCCGCCCCTCGCCATCAACCACGTAAGCGAACAGCCCGCTCTGGCCGCGCTGCACCACGGACGATGGCACGACCAATGCATCCTGCTGGGAACCCAGCACCAGCCGCGCCATAGCCGCCTGACCCGGCCAGAGCTTGTGCTGCGGATTGGCAAACCGGGCCTTCAGGGCGATCGTTCCGGTCGTCGTGTCGATCTGGTTGTTCAGCAGGGTCAACTCGCCGGTGGCCAGCAACTCGCCCGTGGTCTGGTCCAGCGCCTGCACCGTGAGCGGCTTGCCCGCGTTGATGGCGCGGTTCACCGCCTGGAAGCGCTCCTGTGGCAGCGCGAACTGCAGCGCG
>JASLFM010000410.1 GCA_030150585.1 Acidovorax sp. | reverse complement strand
GGGCAGGGGTCAGCATGAGGAACTGGGCCTGGCCTTCGAGATGTGCGGCCAGCTCGCGCACATGGCGCTCGGTGCCACCGCCACGGTTGTGCAGCACGGCCAGGATGGTGGGCGTGCTGGCCTGGCCCAGGCGTGCAATGTCGAGCGCCAGCCGGTAGGGCCGCGCCGGATCGGCCTGCACGAAGGCATGTACGTCACGCGCGTAGTTCGGGTGCAGCTTGGCCAGGGTTTCCATGGCGGCGCGCTCGCGCGGGCTTTTGCTCTCGCCAAAGCTCACACCGCCCGTGTGCAGCACAAAGGTGTCGAGCAGGTGCAGGTTGCGCCAGCCCGCGCGGGCGGCGCGCTGGCAGAAGTCGTTCTCCTCGCCATAGCCCTTGCCGAAGTGCTCGGTGTCGAACAGGCCCACTTGCTGCAGGCTGTCGCGGCGGATGTACATGCAAAAGCCCACGCCCGTGGGCACGTCGACGACCACGCCGGGGTTGGTGGCCGCGCACAGGGCGTCCAGGCGCTGGGTGTCGTAGCCCGGGGGCAGCGGGTTGTCCTCGCAAAAGCGCGGGTAGCTGCAGATCGTGGCGTTGGTAGACAGGGGCGTGACGCTGGCGATGCGCTGGTCGCCATAGGCCGCGGCGCGGATGCGGTCGAGCCAGTCGTTGGCGACCTCGGTGTCGCTGTTGAGCAGGAGCACGTCGTTGCTGTCGGAAGCCGCCATGCCGCGGTTGACGGTGCCCACGAAGCCCAGGTTCTCCGCATTCTCGAGCAGCATGATGCGGCTGTCCTGGGCGGCGCGTTCGCGCAACCATTGTGCGACTTCGGGCTCGGGGCTGCAGTCGTTGATGACGATAAGCCGGTAGGGGGTGCGCACGGGAGCTGCGAGCACCGAGTCGATGCACAGGCGCGTGTCGGCCAGGCCGCGATAGACCGGAACGATGACGTCCACGGGGTGGTTGGGGGCGGCGAGGGGCTGGGCCGGGGCGGCAACAGGTGCTTTGGCAGAGCCACGGCCCAGTAGGCGATCGATGCGCATCTTGGCGTGTACCAGGGGGCGGGTGGCCCGGAAGACGGTGGAGTTCTCGATGGAGCGCAGGTGCTGGGCCAGTTGCTCGTATTCAGACTGCAGGCGGGTGTGGGCCTGGGTGAGCTCGTGGCGGTGTCGGCGCAGTTCCTGGTTCTGTGCTTGCGATGCGGAGAGGGCTTCGCTGAGCGAGGCCCGGCTACTTTCCAACTCCTTTCGGGTGTGGTCAAGTCGCGAGCGGGTGCTCTCCAATTCAGATTGCAGATGGAATTGCGTTGTGGCGCTTGACTCTTCCAACTGCACTATGCGGTCCTGCAGCGGCTTCACCGTTCCCGACAGTGCCAAGAAATCGGCCGACATGGGCCAGCCCAGCTCTACCTCGAAAGTCGCGCCACCGGCTTGAGCACAGTCCAGGAGCTGGTTTGCAGGGACGGGAATGGAGAACCAGGGATCGTCGCCCGTGAGCAGCAGCAGCAGCGCATCGCTCACGCTGGGCAACGGCGCCTGCCAGACGATCTGGCGGTGCGCCGCTTCGACGAAGAGCGAAGAAGCTCCCGCATTGGCCCTCCAGTGCCAATGGACCGATCCATCTGCCTGCCGCAGTGTCAGACTGTACAGGTGCAGGAAGCCCGGGCGGTCGGCCGGGTCCAGCCGCAATTGGGTGATGGGGCCTTGTGGCAGCGCGAATCGCAACGTCTGCCGGGCCTGGCCAATGGTGCCCGTGCAGGTGAGCTTGCGCTCCTCGTCGTACCCGCCGGCACGACCCAGGTAGAGCTGGGCGGTGAACAGGGCTTCACCGGGCCAGGCGGGGCCGTCGGGAGCGGACAGGGGTTGCTCGGCTTGTGCCACCGGGCGTGCGCTTCCGATGAATTGGTAGGTGAGCGCGTCGGGGCCGGCCAGCAGGTGGCGCGCCACGGCGGGGGGTAGCCGGTCGAAGGCGATGCGGAATTCCGACTCGGGCAGGGAGCGTTCAACGGTGTCCAGTGTGTCGATGTGCCAGCGCTGCTCCGCCAGAAAGCGCGTGAGCGAGCGGCGGGTGAAGAAGCGCAGGTGGGTGCGGTCGAGCAGCCCTTCCTCGCGGTAGAGAAACTCACCGTGCAGCAGCTCCGCGATCAGGCCGCTGTAGCCTGCATTGGGTACCGAGATCAGAAGTTGTCCCCCGGGGGCCAGCAGATTCCTGCAGGCGTCCAGCACCTGCTCGGGGCGGCGCAGGTGCTCGAGCACGTCGGCGCACACGATGGCGTCATAGCGCCGCCCCGCGAACATGCGGGGGAGGTCGGCGGTTTCGAGGTCCGCCACTTCCACGCTGCGGTAGTGCGGCCGCGCATGGACCGCCTCGGCCTCGCTGAGGGTCACGCCATCGCTGGTGCAGCGGCGGGTTTCCGCCAGATACTGGCCCAGTGCGCCGCTGCCGCAGCCCAGGTCGAGCACGGTGGCCCCCTCGGGGACCATGCCGGCCAGCACCGATAGCGAGGTGCGTTCGTCCGGGCGAATGCTGCGCAAATAAACGTGCAAATCCTCAATACTCTGCGTCATCCCGGAATTATGACGGGGGGCTGGCGGGGCGGCGGCGGGCGCTGTTACAAACAGGGGGCGGTTCCTGGGACAATCGTGGCCTGATGAATGCATCCCTCCCGCACCCGCGCAGCCCGCTGGTGGTTTCCATGGTGAGCCATGGCCATGCCCCGTTGGTCCAATCTCTGCTGGAGGCGCTCGCCCGGCTGAGCGCGGCCACGGTGTCGCGCGTGGTGCTCACGCACAACCTGCCCGAGGACGATCCGCGCGAGCCGCCCGAAGGGTGGCCGTTCACCTTGCAGATTCGCCGCAACGCGCGGCCGATGGGCTTTGGCGCCAATCACAACCGTGCGTTGTTGGATGCTTCCGAGCCGTTTGTGTGCGTGCTCAATCCCGACGTCGCCCTGCCGCATGGCGATCCGTTCGCGGCCCTGGTGCAGGCGGCTGGCGCTGCGGGGGTGGGCTGCGCCTACCCGCGGCAAGTGGATGCGGCAGGCCGGGTGCAAGACAGCGAACGCACCCTGCCCACGCCGCTGGCGTTGTGGCGCCGCAGGGTGCTCAGGCAACCCCCAAGGGCGGGCGCACCGGTGGAGTGGGTGAACGGCGCCTGCATGGTCCTGCCCCGCACGGCCTGGGAGGCCGTGGAGGGTTTCGACGAAGGCTATTTCATGTACTGTGAAGATGTAGACCTGTGCCTGCGCCTGCGGCTGGCAGGGCTGGCCCTGGTGCGTGCGCCCGCGCAGGTGCAGCACGCGGGCCAGCGCGCGAGCCGGCGTGCATTGCGCCCCTTGTGGTGGCACGTGCGCAGCCTGTTGCGGCTGTGGGGGTCGCCGGCCTACCGCCAGGCGCGCCGATTGTTACCTCGGGATACGGCTCCCGCAGGTAGGATCGGCGCCTCATGATCTGGCTGTCCGTTGTCGCTTTTCTGGTTGCTGCCCTGGCCGCGGGCGGCGTGGTCCGCTGGGCGCGGGGGCATGCCGCCGCCTACGGCATGGGCATGCCGCAGCGGTTTCACTGGGGGAATGTTCCCCGGCTGGGCGGGCTGGCCTTGCTGGCCGGTATCGGGGCTGCCTGGGGTGTGGGGGTTGCGCAGGCGATGCTGGGCGATCCGGCCTCCCTGCGCCTGGGGTCCTGGGTGGGCTGGTGGATGGCGGCTCTGCTGCCCGCGGCCATCGGGGGCATGGTGGAGGACGCGACCCAGCGCCTCACGGTGCGCTACCGTCTCCTGCTCACGGGATTCAGCGGCGCGCTGGCCGTGGGTGTGCTCGGGCTCAGCGTGCCGCGCCTGGGCCTGCCGTGGCTGGACGCTGCGCTGATCGGCGCTCCCTGGCTGGGGCTCGCCATCGCGCTGCTGGCCGTGACGGGGCTGCCCCACGCTTTCAACATCATCGATGGCTACAACGGCCTGGCGGGCATGGTGGCGCTCATCGTGTGCCTGGCGCTGGCCCATGTGGCGCTGCAGGTGGGCGACCGCAGCCTGGCGGCCCTGCTGGTTTCCACTGCTGCCGCGACGGCGGGATTCCTGGTGTGGAACTACCCGCGCGGCATGCTGTTCGCGGGCGATGGCGGGGCGTACATCTGGGGCGTCGTGATCGCACTGGCCAGCGTGACCCTGGTGCAACGCAACCCCGATGTATCGCCCTGGTTCCCCATGCTGCTGCTCATCTATCCGGTGTGGGAAACCGTGTTCTCGATCTACCGCAAGCTGGCGCGCGGCGTATCGCCCGGCGTGGCCGATGCACTGCATTTTCACCAGCTCATCTACCGGCGCATCGTGCGCCGCGTGTTCCACGACAACGCATCGCGCCGTATGCTCATGCGCAACAACCGCACGTCGCCCTACCTCTGGGCCTTCACCATGCTGACGGTGGTGCCCGCGGTGCTGTTCTGGAGCAATACGCCGGTGCTCATGGCGTTTTGCGCGCTGTTCGGCATCACCTACGTCAAGGCGTACCTGGCCATCGTGCGTTTCAAGGCGCAAAGCTGGGTGCGGAGGCGTTGAGAGCCGACCCTAATGCGGCACAATGCGCGCCGTACCGTTCACTCACCAGAGCCCGCCTCCATGACCGACCTTCTTTCGATTGCCCCCCGCGACAAGGCTGAAATCCTGGCGCAGGCGCTGCCCTACATCCGCAAGTTCCATGGCAAGACCATGGTGATCAAGTACGGCGGCAACGCCATGACCGACCCGGCGCTGCAGGCCGACTTTGCGGAGGACGTGGTGCTGCTCAAGCTCGTGGGCATGAACCCCGTCGTGGTGCACGGCGGTGGCCCGCAGATCGAGACGGCGCTGAACCGCCTGGGCAAGAAGGGCGAGTTCGTGCAGGGTATGCGCGTGACCGACGCTGAAACCATGGAAGTGGTCGAGTGGGTGCTGGCCGGCGAGGTGCAGCAGGACATCGTGGGCCTGATCCACCAGGCGGGCGGCAAGGCCGTGGGCCTCACGGGGCGCGACGGCGGGATGATCCGCGCCAAGAAGCTCAAGATGGTGGACAACAAGGACCCGTCGATCGAGCACGACATCGGCCAGGTGGGCGACATCGTGGCCATCGACCCCAGCGTGGTCAAGGCGCTGCAGGACGACGCCTTTATCCCCGTCATCAGCCCGATCGGCTTCGGCGAGGAGAACGAGAGCTACAACATCAATGCCGACGTGGTGGCCAGCAAGCTTGCCACCGTGCTGCAGGCTGAAAAGCTCGTGCTGCTCACCAACACGCCGGGTGTGCTCGACAAGGCCGGCAACCTTCTCACCGACCTCACGGCCCGCGAGATCGACGCGCTGTTCGCCGACGGCACCATCTCGGGCGGCATGCTGCCCAAGATCTCGGGGGCGCTTGATGCCGCCAAGGCCGGCGTGAACGCCGTGCACATCATCGACGGCCGCGTGCCGCACTCCATGCTGCTGGAAATTCTCACGGATCAGGCCTACGGCACCATGATCCGCTCGCACTGAGCCTCTTCCCATGCGCCTGCTGCTGGTCGAAGACGACGTGATGCTCGCCAGCGGCATCAAGCTGGGCCTCACGGACGCGGGCTATGCCGTGGACTGGGTGGGCAGCGGCGAGCGCGCCCAGGAGGTGCTGCTGGCCGAATCGTTCGACGCCGCCATCATCGACATCGGCCTGCCGGCCATGGATGGCCTCGAACTCACGCGGCGCCTGCGCCGCCCCGACATGGCCAACCCCGCCATGCCCGTGCTGATCCTCACGGCGCGCGATGCGCTGCACGACCGCGTGCAGGGGCTGGATCTGGGGGCCGACGACTACATGGTCAAGCCCTATGAACTGCCCGAGCTGCTCGCGCGCCTGCGCGCGCTGCTGCGCCGTTCGCAGGCAGCGACCACGGCAGTGCTGAGCTTCGGACCGTTGGAGCTCGACACGGCGGGCCGGCGTGCGAGTGTGCGCGCGCGCGGCGCCGACGGCGCCGAACAGGAGCAGGCCTTGGAACTGGGTCCGCGCGAGTGGACTGTGCTCGAGTACCTGCTGATCCATGCCCCCAAGCCCGCGAGCAAGGACAAGCTGCTGCAGGCCCTGACGGGCTGGGACAAGGAGATCACGCCCAACGCCGTGGAGGTGTACGTCTCGCGCTTGCGCGGCAAGCTGGAGCCCCATGGCGTGGCGCTGCGCTCCATTCGCGGCTTCGGCTACCGGCTGGAGCTGCGCGACGGGCCATGACCTCCGGCCTGCGCAACCGGCTGCTGCTGCTGCTGGTGCTGCCGCTGTGCCTGCTGGCGCTCGTGGGCGGCTGGCTCGATTACCGCTCGGCCGATGAGGCCGCCAGCCAGCATGACCAGCGCCTGCTGCGCCTGCTGCCCGCGCTGGCCGACTCGGTGGTGGCGCCGCCGCTGCACCCGGGTGAGCCGCCGCTGCTGCTGCTCGCACCGCCCATTGAGGACTTCTTGCGCCAGCGCGCGGGCTATGCGGGCTACTCCGTCATGGATGAAGCGGGCCGCGTGGTCGCGGGCAATGCCTGGGTGACAGGCGTGGTGCCCAAGACCCAGGCGGCCGAGTTCCACAGCCTTGAATACGGCGGCGTGACCTACCGCGTGGCTGTGCAGCGCGGCCGCACGGCGGGCGCGGGCGAGCTGGTGGTGGCGCTGGCCGATGGCTCCGACCCGCGCCAGCAGTGGGCGCAGCAGATGCTGCTGCGCATGCTGCTGCCCTACCTGGTCCTGCTGGCGGCCGCGGCATTTGCCATCCACTGGGCGGTGCGCAAGGCCTTTCAGCCGCTGCTCGATCTGACCGAGGCCGTGGAGCGTCGCTCGCCGCGCGACCTGAGCCCCATCGACGAAGCGGCTTCGCCCTCCGAAGTGCGGCCGCTGGTGCATTCGCTCAACCACCTGTTCGCGCTCGTCAACGCGCAGGCCGACGGGCAGCGCCGCTTCGTGGCCGATGCGGCCCACCAGCTGCGCACCCCGCTCGCCGGCCTGCAGGCGCAGGTGGAGGCCTGGGCCTTGATGGCGCAGGCGGCGGCGCACGACCCCCACGATGCGGAGCCTGGCAGGCCCCGGGCCAAGGAGGGACGTACGCAGGGCGCTATCGTCTTGGGAGTGGAGCAGGTGGAGAAGCTGCGCATCGAGGCTGCGCGCGTCGGCCCGCGAGAGGGCCAGCAGCTGGTGCGCGAGCTGCGACGTGCGGCGCGTGGCATCGCGCAGCTTCTCCACCTGCTCCACTCCCAAGACGATAGCGCCCTGCGTACGTCCCTCCT
>JASLFM010000396.1 GCA_030150585.1 Acidovorax sp. | reverse complement strand
CAGCTCGCCAAACACCACGGCGCGCGGCACCTTGTAGCCGGCCAGATGTTTTTTGCAGTGGGCGATGATGTCTTCGGCCGTGGTCTCGGCGCCGGCCTTGAGTTCGATGAAAGCGCAGGGCGTTTCGCCCCACTTGGGGTCCGGCTTGGCCACCACGGCCGCAGCCAGCACGGTCGGATGACGGTAAAGCACATCCTCCACCTCGATGGAAGAGATGTTCTCGCCGCCCGAGATAATGATGTCCTTGCTGCGATCCTTGATCTGGATATAGCCGTCGGGATGTTGTACGGCCAGGTCGCCGCTGTGGAACCAGCCGCCGCGGAAAGCCTCGTCGGTCGCCTGGGGGTTCTTGAGATAGCCCTTCATGGCGATGTTGCCCTTGAACATGATTTCGCCCATGGTCTCGCCGTCCTGCGGCACGGGCTGCATGGTCTCGGGGTCGAGCACGCGCACGTCGCGCTCCAGGTGGTAGCGCACGCCCTGGCGGGCATTCAGGCGCGCACGCTCGCCGATGTCGAGCGCCTCCCAGGCTCCGTGCTTGGCGCACACGGTGGCCGGGCCGTAGACCTCGGTGAGGCCATACACATGGGTCAGGTCGAAGCCCATCTTCTCCATGCCCTCGATCATCGAGGCTGGCGGCGCCGCGCCCGCCACCATGGCCTTCACGCCTGCGGGCACGCCCTCCTTCATCGCCGCCGGCGCGTTCACGAGCAGGCCATGCACGATGGGCGCGCCGCAGTAGTGCGTGACGCCATGGTGGCGGATGGCGTCGAAGATGGCTTGCGCCTCCACGCGGCGCAGGCACACATTCACGCCCGCGCGCGCCGCCACCGTCCAGGGGAAGCACCAGCCGTTGCAGTGGAACATGGGCAGCGTCCACAGGTAAACGGCATGCTTGGGCATGTCCCACTCCATCACGTTGCTGATGGCGTTGATGGCCGCGCCGCGGTGGTGGTAGACCACGCCCTTGGGGTTGCCCGTGGTGCCGCTGGTGTAGTTGAGGGCGATCGCGTCCCATTCGTCGCCGGGCAGCTCCCAGGCGAACTGTGGATCGCCCTGGGCGAGGAACTCCTCATAGGTCTGCGAGCCAATGCGCTGCGCGGCCGGGCCGTAGAGGGCATCCTCCACGTCGATGCACAGCAGCGGCGCCTTGGACTGGCGCAGCGCCAGGGCCTTGGCCATCACGGGAGCGAACTCGGGGTCCACGATCACGGCCTTGGCCTCGCCATGGTCCAGCATGAAGGCGATGGTTTCCGGGTCCAGGCGCGTGTTGAGCGAATTGAGCACGGCTCCCGCCATGGGTACGCCGAAATGCGCCTCCACCATGGGCGGCGTATTGGGCAGCATCACGGCCACGGTGTCGTTCTTGGCGATGCCCGCGCGGCGCAGGCTGCTGGCCAGGCGGCGGCAGCGGGCATAGGTTTCACCCCAGGTCTGGCGCAGGCTGCCGTGCACGACGGCCAGCCGGTCCGGGTAGACCTCGGCCGTACGCTCGATGAAGGACAGGGGCGACAGCGGCGCATGGTTGGCCTCGGTGCGGGGCAGATTCTGGTCGTAGATGCTGGTCACGGCAGGCTCCTCGTTCTTTGTCTGTGGTCTGTGGAATGCAAAACCTGTCCATTACAGCAAAGCTGGCTGACGGCGGACTGATACGCGCGGCGATGCAGCGGCGGACAGAGCCTTGGGCGAAAATACCCGGGTGTCCATCCCCCAGTCGTTCATCCAGGAGCTGCTCTCGCGCGTCGACGTGGTCGATGTGGTCGGGCGCTACGTGCAGCTCAAGAAGGGCGGGGCCAACTTCATGGGGCTGTGCCCGTTCCACGGGGAAAAGTCGCCCTCGTTCAGCGTCAGCCCCTCCAAGCAGTTCTACCACTGCTTCGGCTGCGGCAAAAACGGCAACGCCATCGGTTTCCTCATGGAGCATGCGGGCATGGGCTTCGTCGAGGCCGTGCAGGAGTTGGCCCAGAGCGTAGGCCTGCAAGTGCCGCAGGACGACGTCTCGCCCCAGGAGCGCGAACGCGCCGCCGCCGCGCGCCAGAAACAGGCCACGCTGACCGACGTGCTCGAAAAGGCGGGCGATGCCTACCGCAAGCACCTCAAGGCCTCGCCGCGCGCCGTGGCCTACCTCAAGGGCCGGGGCGTATCGGGCCAGGTGGCCAAGCACTACGGCCTGGGCTATGCGCCCGAGGGCTGGCGCAGCCTCGCAAGCGTGTTCGCCGAATACGACAGCCCCTTGCTGGCCGAGAGCGGCCTGGTGATCGTGAACGAGGAGGACGGCAAACGCTACGACCGCTTCCGCGACCGCGTAATGTTCCCCATCCGCAACGTCAAGGGCGAATGCATCGGCTTCGGCGGCCGGGTGCTGGGCGATGAAAAACCCAAGTACCTCAACTCGCCCGAGACGCCCGTGTTCCACAAGGGCCGCGAGCTGTACGGCCTGTTCGAGGCGCGCACCGCGATCCGCGAGCTGGGCTACGTGCTCGTGACCGAGGGCTACATGGACGTGGTGGCCCTGGCCCAGCTCGGGTTTCCCAACGCCGTGGCCACGCTGGGCACGGCCTGTACGCCCGAACACGTGCACAAGCTCTTTCGCTTCACCGACACGGTGGTATTCAGCTTCGACGGCGACGCCGCGGGCCGGCGCGCGGCGCGCAAGGCGCTTGATGGCGCCCTGCCCTATGCCACAGACACGCGCAGCATCAAGTTTCTGTTCCTGCCTGCCGAGCACGACCCCGACAGCTTCATCCGCGAGTTCGGCGCCGACGCCTTTGCGCGCCACGTGGGCGAGGCGGAACCGCTGAGCCGATTTCTCGTCAAGGCCGTGAGCGAAGGCTGCGACCTGGGCCAGGCCGAGGGCCGCGCCCACATGGCGAGCAACGCCCGCCCGCTGTGGACAGCCCTGCCCGACGGAGCGCTCAAACGCCAGCTGCTGGCCGAACTGGCCGAGCGCGCCCAGCTCGACGCACGCGACCTGTCCGACCTCTGGAACCAGGGCGCCACGGGTACGGCAGGCGCCCCCCATGCCGCCGGCCATGCCTCCCCCGGCTACCACGAGCCCCCACCCTGGGAGCACGCCGCCCCGCCTTCCGGCGGCCCGCCCCCGCGTGGCAACGCGCCCTGGAGCGGCCGCAAGAGCGAATGGGGTGGCAAGGGTGGCTGGAAGAAGCGCGGCGCCGGCGACTGGGCCCCGCCCTCCCAGGGGCCGCGCACGCCCCCCGTGAGCCGGGCCGACCAGGCTGCGCGCCTGCTGCTGTCGCACATGGCCTTCCTGGAAGAAATGGCGCACGACGACCACGATGCCCTGTGCGCGCACCCGGCACCGCACGGCCCGCTGTTCGCATGGCTCGAGGAGCAGTTCCACGAGCACGGCCCCCAGCCCTGGGCCGTGCTGCGCGAGAGCCTGCGCGGCCACGCCTGCGAGGACCTGGCCGTGCGCCTCATGAGCGGCCCCCACGCGCAGCCTGAGGGCGAACTGCCCGAGATCCGTCGGGAGCTGCGCGGCGTGCTCAACCGCATCCTCATCGACCACATCAAGCTGCAGGAAAACGAGACCGTGGCCGCCATACGCACCGACCCGGCCGCCGCCCAGCGGCTGCGCGAACTGCACGCCCGGCGCCTGGAACTCGAGGCCCTCGCGCGCAGCCCCTCTTGACTTTTACAAAATCGATATAATTTAGGGTTTATCGGCAAGAGCGACAGCAGCACCTCCGGGCCGGGCCAGCGTGAAATCCACGCCAATGCCGCAAGCGCATGGGCCCAACTTACCGCAAGGACTGCACACCAAATGTTCGCCCAGACATCTTGCCCCTGAGGGCCCGCCCCTCGACCGCGCAGGCCGTGTGCCTGTGCCGTGCCACCCGCGCCGGGATCTGTGGCGCTTGCGTTTTCTTTGTGTGTTCGTTTTTGACCCAGAGGTAGTACATGCCCGCTCAAAAGTCCGCGAAGCCGCCCAAGTCCGCCCCAGGCTCCGCCGCAAAGCCTGTATCCAAAACTGCCGCCAAGGCTGCACCCAAGGCCGCGCCCGCCCAGAAGGCTGTGCCCGCCAAGAAAGCCGCCACGACAGCAACGAAAGCCAAGACTGTGCCATCGCCGAAAAGTACTGCCGAGCTCATCAAAGCCGCCGATGAACTGCTGAAGAAAAAGCCCGCGCGCGCCAAGGCCGCCGCCGCGGATGCCGATGCCGCCGAAGAGGCGCCCAAGAAAAAACCGGGCCGCCCCGCCAAGGCCGCCGGCACCGCCGCCACGGCCAAGACCCCCGCCAAGCGCGGCCGCAAGCCCAAAGCCTCGGCCGACGACAGCAGCGATGACACCGACCTGTCCGACATCGAGTCCGATCTCGAAGGCGAAGTGGAAGCCGAAGTCGCCGAGGCCGCGCCTGCCGAAAAGGCCAAGCCCCTGCGCATGAAGATCAGCAAGGCGAAGGAACGCGCCTTGATGAAGGAATTCGGCCTGGACGAAACCGTCCTGTCCGAGGAAGACCTGGCCAAGCGCCGCTCGCGCCTCAAGACCCTGATCAAGCTGGGCAAGACGCGCGGCTACCTCACGCACGGCGAAATCTCCGACCACCTGCCCGACAAGCTGGTCGATGCCGAGACGCTGGAAGTCGTGATCTCCATGCTCAACGACATGGGCGTGGCGGTGTACGAGCAGACGCCCGACGCCGAGACCCTGCTGCTGAACAACACCGGCCAGTCGGCCACCACGGAAGAAGAAGCCGAGGAAGAAGCCGAAGCGGCCCTGTCCACCGTCGATTCCGAATTCGGCCGCACCACCGACCCCGTGCGCATGTACATGCGCGAGATGGGCACGGTAGAGCTGCTCACGCGCGAGGGCGAGATCGAGATCGCCAAGCGCATCGAGGGCGGCCTGCAGGACATGATGGAAGCCATCAGCGCCTCGCCCGCCACCATCGCCGAGATCCTCAACATGGCCGAGGAAATCCGCGAGGGCAAGGTCGTCATCTCCACCGTGGTGGACGGTTTCGTCGACGCCGACGAAAACGACGACTACGTGGCCGAGGAAGACTTCGACGAGTACGACGAAGCCGACGACGACGACGGCAAGGGCGGCTCCAAGGCGCTGACCAAGAAGCTCGAAGAGCTGAAGAACGAGGCCCTGCGCCGCTTCGACAAGCTGCGCGAGCAGTTCGAGAAGATGCACAAGGTGTACGACAAGGACGGCTACGGCGGCGCCACGTACATGAAGATCCAGCACACGATCTCGGCCGAGCTGATGACCATCCGCTTCACCGCCAAGACCATCGAGAAGCTGTGCGACATGGTGCGCGCCCAGGTGGACGACGTGCGCAAGAAGGAACGCGAGCTGCGCCGCATCATCGTGGACAAGTGCGGCATGCCGCAGGACACCTTCGTCAAGGACTTCCCGCCCAACCTGTTGAACCTGCAATGGGTGGAGCAGCAAGCCAGTGCCGGCAAGCCCTGGAGCGCCGTGCTGCAGCGCAACATCCCGCCCGTGCAGGAACTGCAGCAAAAGCTGATCGACCTGCAGACCCGCGTGGTGGTGCCGCTGTCCGAGCTCAAGGACATCAACAAGCGCATGAACGCCGGCGAAATGGCCTCGCGCGACGCCAAGAAGGAGATGATCGAGGCCAACCTGCGCCTCGTGATCTCCATCGCCAAGAAGTACACCAACCGCGGCCTGCAGGTCCTCGACCTGATCCAGGAAGGCAACATCGGCCTGATGAAGGCCGTGGACAAGTTCGAATACCGCCGCGGCTACAAATTCTCGACCTACGCGACGTGGTGGATCCGCCAGGCCATCACGCGCTCGATCGCCGACCAGGCCCGCACGATCCGCATCCCGGTGCACATGATCGAGACCATCAACAAGATGAACCGCATCAGCCGCCAGCACCTGCAGGAGTTCGGCTTCGAGCCCGATGCGTCGATCCTGGCGGCGAAGATGGAGATCCCCGAGGACAAGATCCGCAAGATCATGAAGATCGCCAAGGAGCCGATCTCGATGGAAACCCCCATCGGCGACGACGACGACAGCCACCTGGGCGATTTCATCGAGGACAGCGCCAACACCGCGCCCATCGACGCCGCCATGCAGGCCGGCCTGCGCGACGTGGTCAAGGACATCCTCGATGGCCTCACGCCGCGCGAAGCCAAGGTGCTGCGCATGCGCTTCGGCATCGAGATGTC
>JASLFM010000246.1 GCA_030150585.1 Acidovorax sp. | reverse complement strand
TGTGAGCGTGCCCAGCGCCAGCATGAGCACGATGGTGAGCAGCGAGTACTTCACGAGCCACAGCGTCTTGAAGAAGGTGCGCACGATGGCCACGGGGTTGTACTTCATCACGAAGGCGCTCACGATGGCCGACAGCAGGATGCCCGTGCCGGTGGCCGACAGCAGGTTCAGCACGTAGACCGCGCCCTCCTTGGTGGGCTTGGCGACCACGGGCGGCACCTTCTCGATCATGTTGTGCAGCCCGTCCATCGGGAAGGCGGGCGCGAACAGGCCGTTGAGCCAGGTCTTGACCGAGGGCAGGCCCCAGATGAACACGAACACCGACAGGATCACCCACGGCGTCCAGGCCGCCACGAGTGCCTGCGTGCTGTGGCGCTTGACGGGCTGGGGCGGCTTGGCCTCGGAGGCGCTGGGGTCGTGCCCGCGCAGCGAGGGCGAGGTCCACACGGTCTTGGGCTTCCACACGCGCAGGAAAGCCACGAGGCAAACCATCGAGACGATGGCGGCAATGATGTCCACCAGCTCCGGCCCGATGTAGTTGGACACCAGGAACTGCGGAATGGCGAACGACACGCCCGTCACGAGAATGGCAGGCCAGATTTCCCACATGCCCTTGCGGCCCGCGAAGGCCCAGATGAGCCAGAACGGCACGAGCAGCGAGAAGACGGGCAGTTGGCGACCGATCATGGCCGTCACTTCCATGAGGTCGTAGCCATGCACCTTGGCCAGCGTGATCACGGGCGTGCCCAGCGCGCCGAAGGCCACGGGCGCCGTGTTCGCGATCAGCGACAGGCCCGAGGCGGCCAGCGGCGAAAAGCCCAGGCCGATCAGGATGGCCGCCGTCACCGCCACGGGCGTGCCGAAGCCCGCCGCGCCCTCGAAGAAGGCGCCGAAGCAGAACGCGATCAGCAGCAACTGGATGCGCCGGTCCTCGGTGATGCCCGAGAGCGAATCCTGCAGCACGGCAAAGCTGCCATTCTGCTCGGTGAGCTGGTGCAGGAAGATGATGTTCAGCACGATCCAGCCGATAGGCAGCAGGCCCGTGAATCCGCCAAAGAGCGCCGCGCGGCCCGCCATGTCGGCCGGCATGCCGTAGGCAAAGATGGCCACGGCCAGCGCTGCGACCAGGCCCATGCCCGCCGCGATGTGCGCCTTGATGTGGAAAAAGCCCAGTGCCGCGAGCATCACCACCACCGGTATCGCGGCCAGCGCGGTGGAGATGACCATGTTCCCGAACGGATCGTAGATTTGCTGCCAGACCATATGCCCTGTCTCCCTGCTGTTGTCCTGAAATTGGAAGGAAGCGCCGGGGCCGTCCGGTCTCGGTCCACGTCCGGTCGGCCTCAGCGCGGGGTCAGACTGTAGAAACAACGGCGAGGGCGCAGCGTGAAAATTGCTGCATCACCGCCTGAAGCATTTTCATGCAATCGCAGCGGCCCTGCTGGCGGGGAGGCGGGCCTTCGGGTATCTACCTAGGGCCGGCGGGCCGGTGCGCGTGGCGGCCTGTCCACAAAATGCCGCGCACCCTGGCGCTCGACCGGGCGGGGGCTCAGGCGTTCGCGGCCGCGATCACGCCGCCGCCCAGGCACACCTCGCCGTCGTAGAGCACGGCGGACTGTCCCGGCGTTACGGCCCACTGGGCTTCGGGGAATTCGAGCGCGAAGGCATCGGGGCCGTGCGCGCTGAAGGCGCAGGCCGCGTCCTGCTGGCGGTAGCGCGTCTTGGCGGCCAGGGCCGCCAGCTCGGGCGGAGCACCCGCCACCCAGCTCGCGTCACCCGCCACGAGCGTGTGCGACAGCAGCCAGGGATGGTCGTGCCCCTGCACCACGCGCAGGGTGTTGGTGTCGAGTTCCTTGCGCGCGACGAACCACGGCGCATGGTCGCCCGCGCCGCGCGCGGCGCCCTTCTCCTTCACGCCGCCGATGCCCAGGCCCTGGCGCTGGCCCAGCGTGTAGAACGACAGGCCCACATGCTTGCCCAGCTTGCGCCCCCGGTCGTCGAGGATGGGGCCGGGCTCCTTGGAGATGTAGCGGTTGAGGAACTCGCGGAACGGACGCTCGCCGATGAAGCAGATTCCCGTGGAGTCCTTCTTCCTGGCGTTGGGCAGGCCGATCTCCTCGGCGATGCGGCGCACCTCGGTCTTGTGCAGCTCGCCGACCGGGAACATCGATTTGGACAGCTGCGCCTGATTCAGGCGGTGCAGAAAATAGCTCTGGTCCTTGGACGGATCGAGACCCTTGAGCAGCTCGAACAACTGCGTGTCGGCGTTCTGGCGCACGCGCGCATAGTGGCCAGTGGCGATCTTCTCCGCGCCCAGGCGCATGGCGTGGTCGAGGAACGCCTTGAACTTGATCTCGGCATTGCACAGCACGTCGGGATTGGGCGTGCGGCCGGCACGGTGCTCGCGCAGGAACTCGGCGAACACGCGATCCTTGTACTCGGCGGCGAAGTTGACGTGCTCGATCTCGATGCCCAGCACGTCGGCGACGCTGGCGGCGTCGAGGAAGTCCTGGCGCGTCGAGCAGTACTCGTCGTCGTCATCGTCTTCCCAGTTCTTCATGAAGATGCCGACGACCTCGTGCCCCTGCTTCTTGAGCAGATGGGCCGTGACCGCCGAATCGACACCGCCGGACAAGCCGACCACCACACGCTTCGCACACATGCCTCGATTGTAGGAAACCGAGGCTTCGCGCGCGGTGGAAAGGGCTCTCAGGGCTCCGACGTGGCCGTGCCGGCGTCGGGCGACGCCACGCTCGGATGGGTGTAGACCGATTCCAGCGGCAGCCGGCGGCCGGCGCGGTGGTCCTCGATGCATTGCAGCACCAGCGGGCCGCGCAGGCGGTCCTTGGCGGCGGCGACCTCGTCGGCGGTCATCCAGAGGGTGCGCACGACGGGGCTGTCCAGCGCCTGGCCGGGCACCGGATCGCTGGCCGTGCCGCAGAACGCAAAGCGCAGGTAGGTGACGCCGGGGCCGCGCTCGGAGTCGGGGTTGCGCGCCAGGTAGACGCCCAGCAGCGCCTCGGGCGTGAAGTGGCAGGCGGTCTCCTCGAGCGCCTCGCGCCTCGCGCCGTCGACAGGCGACTCGCCCGGCTCCAGGCCGCCGGCGGGGT
>JASLFM010000241.1 GCA_030150585.1 Acidovorax sp. | reverse complement strand
AGGCGTTCCAGAAATGCTTGAGCTTGTCAAGCTGCTCTTGTTCTTCGAGATCGAGATGATGTGCCATGGATTGCGTTGCAGGTTAAGCGTTCGATTGTAGGGTGGCGGCCCATTGCGCCACCTCGGCCAGGCTGCGCTCGGATTGCGCGCCCCCCACACCTGTTGCGGCGTCGCGCAGCGCCTTGACGGTAACCTGTCCGCGCGCCAGCTCGTCCTCGCCGAAGACCAGCGCGTGGTGCGCGCCGCTCGCGTCAGCCTTCTTGAACTGCGACTTCATGCTGCCCGGGCCTTCCGAGCCGCCCGCATGCTGCACCACGCGCACGCCCCGGGCGCGCAGCGCCTCCAGCGTGGCGATCACGGGGGCAAGCGGGGTGCCCGGGGGCACCACGGCATAGGCGTCCGGCGCGGCCGAGGGCATGGGCAGGTCCAGCTCCTGCGCGAGCAGCAGCAGGCGCTCAATCCCGAGGCCAAAGCCCACGGCCGGCGCGCTCTTGCCGCCCAGTTGCTCGATGAGGCCGTCGTAGCGGCCGCCGCCGCAGACCGTGCCCTGCGAGCCGAGCTGGTCCGTCACCCACTCGAACACGGTGAGGTTGTAGTAGTCCATGCCGCGCACGAGGCGCGGGTTCACGCGGTAGGCAAGACCTACGGCATCGAGCGCCGAGCGGACGGCGTCGAAGTGCGCGCGCGACTCGGCACCCAGGAAGTCCATCAGCTGCGGTGCCGCTTCGACCAGCGCCTGCATCGCAGGGTTCTTGCTGTCAAGAATGCGCAGCGGGTTGCTGTGCAAGCGCCGGCGCGCGTCTTCGTCGAGCGCGGAGGCGTTCTGCTCGAAGTAGCGGATCAGCGCCTCGCGGTGCTCGCGCCGCTCGGCCGGCTGGCCGAGGCTGTTGATCTCCAGGCGCACGTGCTCGCCTTCGACCAGGCCCAGCTCGCGCCACAGCGCGCGCGCGACAAGGATCATCTCGGCGTCCACATCCGGGCCGGCAAAGCCCAGGGCCTCGACGTCGAGCTGGTGGAACTGGCGGTAGCGCCCTTTCTGCGGGCGCTCGTGGCGGAACATGGGGCCGTGGGTCCAGATGCGCAGCGGGCCGTTGTAAAGCGCGTTGTGCTCGATCATCGCGCGCACAATGCCGGCCGTGGCCTCGGGACGCAGCGTGAGCTTGTCGCCGTTCATCGAGTCGGTGAAGGAATACATCTCCTTCTCGACGATGTCGGTGACCTCGCCCAGGCCGCGCACGAACAGGGCCGTGGGCTCGACGATGGGCGTGATCAGGTACTGGTAGCCGTACAGCCCCAGCACCTTGCGCACAGCCGCCTCGAACCACTGCCAGCGCGCTGCAGTCGGCAGCTTTTCCGTGCGCGGCACCGATGCGGGCAGGATGTCGTTCATGCCTTTGACGGCGCTCAGCTTTTCCACTTTGCTCACTGCGGTGAACCCTCGATGAATTTGAATGAAATTGACCTCAAGCGCCCGTATATCGGGCGCAAGCAGCTATTATTTAGATAGCGAATCAGTGTTGGCCGTAGCGCCGCTCGACGTACTGCTCGACGATGCCGTGGAACTCCTCGGCAATGCGCTCGCCGCGCAGCGTCAGGGCCTTCTCGCCGTCGATGAACACGGGTGCGGCGGGCGCCTCGCCAGTGCCGGGCAGGCTGATGCCGATGTCGGCGTGCTTGCTCTCGCCAGGGCCGTTGACGATGCAGCCCATCACGGCCACCTTCATGCCCTCCACGCCGGGGTAGCGCGCGCGCCACACGGGCATCTGCGCGCGCAGATAGTCGTCGATCTGCTTGGCCAGCTCCTGGAAGGTGGTGCTGGTGGTGCGCCCGCACCCCGGGCAGGCCGTGACGCTGGGCACGAACACGCGCAGGCCCAGGGACTGCAGGATTTCGGAGGCCACCACCACCTCCTGCGTGCGCGCCTCTCCCGGCTGGGGCGTGAGGCTGACGCGGATGGTGTCGCCAATGCCCTCCTGCAGCAGAATGGACAGCGCCGTCGCCGACGCCACCGTGCCCTTGGTGCCCATGCCAGCCTCGGTCAGGCCCAGGTGCAGCGCGTAGTCGCAGCGGCGCGCAAGCTCACGGTACACGGCGATCAGGTCCTGCACGCCGCTCACTTTGCACGACAGGATGATCTGGTCGCCGTTCAGGCCCATGGCCTCGGCCTGCTTCGCGGATTCGATGGCCGAGGTGATCAGCGCCTCGTACATGACCTGGCGCGCTTCCCAGGGCTGCGCGCGGCGGCTGTTCGCGTCCATGAGGCTGGCGAGCAGTTCCTGGTCCAGGCTGCCCCAGTTCACGCCGATGCGCACGGCCTTGTCCCAGCGCATGGCGGCCTCGATCATCTGGCCGAACTGCTTGTCCTTCTTGTCGCCCTTGCCCACGTTGCCGGGGTTGATGCGGTATTTGGAGAGCGCCTCGGCGCAGGCCGGATAGTCGGTCAGCAGCCTGTGCCCGTTGTAATGGAAGTCGCCCACCAGCGGCACGCTTTCACCCATGCGGTCAAGTTGCTCGCGGATGTAGGGCACGGCCTGTGCGGCCTCGGGCGTGTTCACGGTGATGCGCACAAACTCCGAGCCCGCCTGCGCCAGCTCCTTGACCTGGATCGCGGTGCCGATGGCGTCCACCGTGTCGGTGTTGGTCATGGACTGCACGCGCACAGGCGCATCGCCGCCCACGGTGACCACGCGGCTGCCCCAGGTGACGCGGGCCTGGCGTGTGCGCCGGGGGAGCGGGGCCGCCACGGCCACGGGTTGGAGCACGGGTTGGGCCAGGAGTTCTTGCATTACTTCACCTCAAAGCGGGCCACGTTTTCGCGGGCTACGGATGCCAGATCGAACAGCGCGCCGCGCACGAACACCTCGGTGGCATTGACCCTGCCCACGACCACGGACAGCGGTGGCTTTCCGGATGCCGAAGCGGCCTCCCCCGCCTTCAGGCTGCGCTGGAACGTGACTGCGCCCGATGCGTCACGCACCTGGACCCAGGACTCGCCGGAGGCACGGAACTCGACAATGCCCGGGGCCGTTGCAGCCTCCGCCGCCACGGTGGCCGGGGCCTGTGCAGCAGGCGCCGGGGCGGGCGCGCTCGCGGCCGTCACGGCAGCGGCCGGTACCGCGGCAGCGGAGGCCGCGGGTGCAGGCACAAGTGGCTGCGCAGCCGGCACAGGCACCGGCTCTGCAACCGGCTGGGACTCCACCAGGGCCTGTGCAGTTACAGGCGCTGCATCAACTGACGATGCAGCCTGGGGACGCAGGGACTCCAACGCACCATGCGGCAGGAAGTACACCAGGGCAGCGCCGACCAGCAATGCCAGCACCGCCAGGGCCGCTTTGCGCGAGCTGGACGATGCGCCCAGCGGTGCGGGGGCCTTGGCATGCGGGTCCTTGAACGCGGCATTGATGCCCGCGCTGTCGGTCGCCAGGCGCGGCGGCTGGCTTTGGGGCAGGCGCGCCAGCACGGCGCCGGGGTCGACCTTGAGCGTGCGGCACACGCTGGAGGCCAGGGCACGCACGAAGACCGCGTCCGGCAGCGCCGTGAAGTTGTCCGCTTCGAGCGCTTCGAGCTTGCTCACGGGCACCTTCAGAGAGACCGCCAGGGCTGCGATGTGCATGCCTGCGGCCTCGCGCGCCTGCCGCAGCAGCATGCCCGCCGTCGGCCCCATGGCCCCGCCCGTTTCCTGCACTGCCCCCTCACTCATTGAATGCACCTCGTTCAAATGCGGCGTATTCCCGCGATTCCGGGAAGCGCTTGCGCAACTGCTCGGCGAGCTGCCGCATCGCCACCTGGTTGTCCAGCGCCCTCTCGATCTTGATACCCAGCCACAGCGATTCGGAATTGGCCAACTCGCTGTTGTTCAGGCGGCGGATGTAGAACTGCGCACGCTGCAACTCGCCGCGGCGCTGCATCAGGGCCGCGAGGTGGTAGCCCACCACGGGATTGCCGGGATCGAGCTCGTAGGATTTGAGCAGGATCTGCTCCGCCTCGGCCTGCTTGCCCGCGGCCTGCAGACACAGCCCCTGGGCCATGTAGGTCTTGCTGCGGCCCGTATAAGACGGCTGCGCCAGCGCGCGCTGGAACTGCTGGTCGCTTTCGGCGTACTTTTTCTGTTGGCACAGCAGCCAGCCGTAGTTGTGCGCCACGTCGGGGTCCGACGGGAGCAAGGCTGCGGCGCGCCGGAAACTCTCCTCGGCCAGGCCGAAGTCGTTCAGCCGCATGTAGATCAGGCCGCGCAGGTTGTAGGCATCGGCATAGTTCGGCTCGGTGGCCAGCGCCTGCTTGACCTCGTCCAGCGCTACGGTCGTCTGGCCCATCTCGAAGTAGTTGGCCGCCAGTTCGAGCCGGATGCGCGCGCGGCGGTGGACCTCGGTCTCGTCCGAAGGGGTCACGATCTCGGAGCCGGCACTGGCAGCCATGCCGCCACCTTGCGCCGCGCAGCCTCCCAGGCCCGCAGCGGCGGCCAGCGCGAGGCCACAGGCACCCAGCGTCCAGCGGCTCCACTGCAGCCCATTCACAACCCGTCCCATCATGCAGAGCCTCCTTGAAAATGGAATACGTACCGCGCTAGGCCACGGGCTTGAGCGCGATGGTGCGCTGGCGCGCCATGCGCTCCGCCGCGCGTGTGCGGTCCTTCACATCGCCCGCCAGTTGGCCGCACGCGGCATCGATATCATCGCCGCGCGTCTTGCGCACCGTGGTGACAATGCCCGCATCAGTGAGGATTTTGGCGAACTCGGCCACCTGCCTGGTGGGGGAACGCAACAGTCCCGACGCAGGGAAGGGATTGAAGGGAATCAGGTTGAACTTGCACCAAACCTTGCCTTGCCCGTGGCCACGCACCAGCTCGATCAGTTGGCGCGCATGCTCGGGCTGGTCGTTCACACCATCGAGCATGCAGTATTCGAAGGTAATGAAGTCCCGCGGCGCGTGCTCGAGGTAGCGCAGGCAGGCCTGCAGCAGCTCCTCGATGGGGTACTTGCGGTTGAGCGGCACGAGGTTGTCGCGCAGCGGGTCATTGGGCGCATGCAGCGACACGGCGAGCGCCACAGGGCAGTCTTGCGCAAGCCGGTCCATCATGGGCACCACGCCCGAGGTCGATACGGTCACGCGGCGGCGCGACAGGCCGTAGCCATGGTCGTCCAGCATGGCCTTGAGCGCAGGCACCAGCGCCGTGTAGTTCTGCAGCGGCTCGCCCATGCCCATCATGACGACGTTGGAAATCACGCGCTCGTCAGTGCCCAGCCGCCGACGCAGGCTGTGCTCGGCAAACCAGAGCTGGGCCAGGATCTCGCCGGTGGTGAGGTTGCGGCTGAAGCCCTGGTGCCCCGTGGAGCAGAAGCGGCAGCCCACGGCGCAGCCCGCCTGGGAGGACACGCACAACGTGCCCCGGTCGTCCTCGGGGATGAATACGGATTCGACGGCGTTGCCGTCGCCCACGTCGAACAGCCACTTCACCGTGCCGTCCGCCGAGGTGTGCTCGGAAATCACGGGTAGCCCGGTGACATGGGCATGCCCCTTGAGCTTTTCGCGCAGCGATTTGGCCAGATCGCTCATCTGGTCGAAATCGCTCGCGCCCCGCTGGTGGATCCAGCGGAAGAGTTGCGTGGCGCGAAAGCGCTTTTCACCCAGCCGCTCGCAAAAAGCGGCCAGCCCGTCCAGATCGAAGTCGAGCAGATTCGTCGTCATGTCCGCACGGGCGCCAGGCTGCGCAATCAGCGCGAGTAGATGTTCAGGCCGGGGAAGAAGAAGGCCACTTCCACCGCTGCCGTCTCGGGCGCGTCGGAGCCGTGCACGGCGTTGGCGTCGATGCTGTCGGCGAAGTCGGCGCGGATCGTGCCGGGCTCGGCCTTCTTGGGATCGGTGGCGCCCATCAGCTCGCGGTTCTTCAGGATGGCGTTCTCGCCCTCCAGCGCCTGGACCATCACGGGGCCGGAGATCATGAAGTCCACCAGATCCTTGAAGAAGGGGCGGGCCTTGTGCACGGCGTAGAACTGCTCGGCTTCCAGGCGGGACAGGTGCATCATGCGGGCAGCCACCACCTTCAGGCCGGCAGCCTCGAAGCGCGCGTAAATCTGGCCGATCACGTTCTTGGCGACGGCGTCGGGCTTGATGATGGAGAGAGTGCGTTCGATAGCCATTTTCAATTTCCTAATGTTGTTGCAATATTTTTTGCCGAGTGGACAAAACCTTTAATTCTAGCGGGCTCGCGTTTCGGAGCACTGCAGAAAACCTGTAGGCACAGGGCTCTAGCGCCCATTGCGCCCCCCACGGCGGGGGCCGCCGCCACGCTTTTGCTCTTGACGCTGGCGCGAGAGGCTGTCCATGCCGATGTAGCCCAGGGATGTCTTCATGGGATCGGGCTGCGCTCCGCCGCCCCCGCCGCCGTTACCGCGGCCACGCCGCCCCTGGCCGTCCTTGCGGGGCGCAGCCCCCGAGCGGGGAGCAACGCCACCCCTGCGACCGCGGCTGCCATCCTGACCCGCCCCCATGCGGGGCCGCTCCTGCGGCATGCCCGCGGCCTGCATGAGCGCGCGGATGTCGCGCTCGTCGAGCTCCATCCACGCGCCGCGCTTGAGGCCGCGCGGCAGCAGCATCGCACCGTAGCGGATACGGATGAGCCGGCTCACCGCATGGCCCACCGCTTCGAACATGCGGCGCACCTCGCGGTTGCGCCCTTCCGAGATCGTGACGCGGTACCAGCAGTTGGCCCCTTCGCCGCCGCCGTCCTCGATAGAGCCGAACGCGGCTGTGCCGTCGTCGAGCGGTACGCCGTCGAGCAGGCGCTGCTTCTCCTCGGCACTCAGCGCACCCAGCACCCGCGCCGCATACTCCCGCTCCAGTCCAAAGCGGGGGTGCATGAGCTTGTTGGCCAAGTCGCCGGAACTCGTAAAGAGCAGCAGGCCTTCGGTATTCAGGTCCAGCCGCCCCACGGACTGCCACTTGCCCTGCGCCAGGCGCGGCAGCTTGCGGAACACCGTCGGACGGTTCTGCGGGTCATCGTGTGTCACGACCTCGCCCACGGGCTTGTGGTAGGCGATCACGCGAGCAGGCGGCGGCTCGATGCGCAGCCGGATCGGCTTGCCGTTGATCTTGACCTGGTCGCCGTACTGGACGCGCTGGCCAATGTGGGCGGGCTCGTTGTTGACGGAGATTCGCCCTTCCAGGATCAGTTGCTCCATCTCGAGCCGCGAGCCGAGCCCCGCCTGCGCGAGTACCTTGTGCAGCTTGGGCGTTTCGGCCTGCGGCTGCAGCACGCGCTTGGCCAGGACACCGTCGGCGCGCTCCTCGTCTGCGTCGAAGGCGCCAGACACCACGTCGGCAAAGCGGTAGCCCTCGTCGGCCCGGCCGCCGCCCTGGGCGCCCTGCCCGCCCCGGGACCCGCGACCCTCGGGGCGCTCCTGCGGTGCATCCTCCGCGCCGCCGGTCGCCTCGTCCCCACCTGGCGCCGGGCTTTGCACTGCCGTTTCAGCCACGGCGGGCTGAAGCGCTTTCTTGCGTGGTGCGCGGCGCGCAGCCGGCTTTGGCGCAGAGGCTTCGGGCGCTTCGCCGGTGGTGTCGGGTTGGGTGTCGTCGTTCATGGCTGGTTTCCGTGTTCGCCTGCTGGGGCGCCGGGTTCGTGTTCGTTGATGGCGGGCTCCTCCACGGGCCCGCCCGCTGCGTCTTGTGCCTGCACCGCGGCCAGGGGCTCCTCGGCCAATGGCAACTGGGCTTCCTGCGACCCGTCCTCGGGCGCTTCCAGCGCCCCGAAGACGCGGGCCTGGGCGCTCGTGTCTTCGAGCATGGGCAACTGGTCCAGCGACTGCAGGCCCAGGTCGTCCAGGAACTGCCGCGTGGTCGCGAACAGCGCCGGGCGCCCCACCGTTTCGCGGTGCCCGATCACCTCGACCCAGCCGCGGTCTTCGAGCTGCTTGATGATGAGGCTATTCACCGTCACGCCGCGGATGTCCTCGATGTCGCCGCGCGTCACGGGCTGACGGTAGGCGATGATGGCCAGGGTTTCAAGCGTGGCCCGCGTATAGCGCGGCGGCTTCTCGGGGTGGAGGCGGTCCAGGTATTCGCGCATCTCGGGGCGGCTCTGAAAGCGCCAGCCCGTGGCCACCTGCACCAATTCCACACCCTTTTGGGTCCAGTCCTGCTGCAACTCCAGCAGCAGCGATTTGATCGTGTCGGAGCCCAGCGCGTCGTCGAACAGCGTGCGCAGCTCGCGCAAGGCCACAGGCTGCTGCGCACAGATCAGCGCGGTTTCGAGGACCCGTTTGGCATCCACCGTGTTCATGGTTCAGCGATTCCGGGAAGCGGCGCTGCGCATCACATGCCAGACACCGGACAGCAAGAAGGATTCGATACGTCGGCACTCTTGCGCGAAAAACTGCACGGTGCCATGGGCCTGGCGGGTTGCCGCGATCAGGCTGGAAGGAAGTTCGGCCACGAGGCCGCTAGCTCGGATTGTAGCCCAGTCCCCATTCCCGCAGGGCCTGCTGCATGTCCTCTGGCAGCGGCGCATGGAATTCCAGCGGCCTGCCCGTCGCGGGATGGATGAACGCCAGGCGGAAGGCATGCAACGCCTGGCGCTGCAGCCCCGCGGCTGCTGCGCCCCCATACAGCGTGTCGGCTACCAGCGGATGGCCTATGGAGGCCATGTGCACGCGGATCTGGTGGGTGCGCCCCGTGTGCAGCGTACAGCGCACCAGGCAACCCTGCTCGCTACCGCACAGCCAGTCGAAATCGGTACGCGCCGGCTTGCCCGCGTGGTGCGCCAGATCGACCACCGCCATGCGCAGGCGGTTGCGCGGGTCACGGCCGATGGGCGCATCGACGGTGCGGTGCACCGCACCCTGCCAGGCCCGGTGCGCGAGCGCGAGGTACTGGCGGCTCACGCTGCGCTCGGCAATCAGGCGCACCAGCGCGTCCATCGTGGCGCGCTCGCGGGCCACGACCATGAGGCCGCTGGTGTCCTTGTCGAGCCGGTGCACGATGCCGGCG
>JASLFM010000128.1 GCA_030150585.1 Acidovorax sp. | reverse complement strand
GAGAAGCACACGCAGGGCAAGTTCAAGAGTGCGGTGATCGACATCACCTACCCGCTGGCCTGGGGCCGCGAAGGCGTGGAGGCCCAACTGGCCTCGCTGTGCGCGCAGGCCGTGGACGAAATCAAGGGTGGCGCCAACATCCTCATCATCAGCGACCGCGCTGTGAGCGCCACGCAGGTGGCGATCCCTGCGCTGCTGGCGCTGTCGGCCATCCACCAGCACCTGGTGCGCGAGGGTCTGCGCACCACGGCCGGCCTGGTCGTGGAAACCGGCACGGCGCGCGAGGTGCACCACTTCGGCGTGCTCGCGGGCTATGGTGCCGAGGCCGTGCACCCCTACCTGGCCATGGAAACCCTGGCGGAGATGCACAAGGACCTGGGCGGCGACCTGTCGGCCGAGAAGGCCATCTACAACTACGTCAAGGCCATCGGCAAGGGGCTGTCCAAGATCATGTCCAAGATGGGCGTGAGCACCTACATGAGCTACTGCGGCGCGCAGCTGTTCGAAGCCATCGGCCTGAACAGTGACACCGTGGACAAGTATTTCACGGGCACCGCCAGCCGCGTGGAAGGCATCGGCGTGTTCGAGATCGCCGAGGAAGCCATCCGCATGCACAAGGCCGCCTTCGGCGACGACCCCGTGCTCGAAACCATGCTGGACGCGGGCGGCGAATACGCCTGGCGCACGCGCGGCGAGGACCACATGTGGACGCCCGACGCCATCGCCAAGCTGCAGCACAGCACGCGCGCCAACAACTGGAACACGTACAAGGAATACGCCCAGATCATCAACGACCAGAGCAAGCGCCACATGACGCTGCGCGGTCTGTTCGAGTTCAAGTTCGACCCGGCCAAGGCCATTCCGGTCGACGAGGTCGAGCCCGCGAAGGAAATCGTCAAGCGCTTCGCCACGGGCGCCATGTCGCTGGGATCCATCTCCACCGAGGCGCACGCCACGCTGGCCGTGGCCATGAACCGCATCGGCGGCAAGAGCAACACGGGCGAGGGGGGCGAGGACGAGCGCCGCTACCGCCAGGAGCTCAAGGGCATCCCGATCAAGCAGGGCGACAGCCTCAAGAGCGTGATCGGCGCCGAGAACGTCGAGGTGGACATGCCCCTGCTCGCGGGCGACTCGCTGCGCTCGAAGATCAAGCAGGTGGCCTCGGGCCGCTTCGGCGTCACGGCGGAGTACCTCTCGTCTGCCGACCAGATCCAGATCAAGATGGCCCAGGGCGCCAAGCCTGGCGAAGGCGGCCAGCTGCCCGGCGGCAAGGTCTCGACCTACATCGGCAAGCTGCGCCACAGCGTGCCCGGCGTGGGGCTGATCTCGCCGCCGCCGCACCACGACATTTACTACATCGAGGACCTGGCCCAGCTCATCCACGATCTGAAGAACGTCGCGCCGCACGCCGACATCTCGGTCAAGCTCGTGTCCGAAGTGGGGGTGGGCACCATCGCGGCCGGCGTGGCCAAGTGCAAGAGCGACCACGTAGTGATCGCGGGCCATGACGGCGGCACGGGCGCCTCTCCCTGGTCCTCCATCAAGCACGCGGGCAGCCCGTGGGAAATCGGCCTCGCCGAAACCCAGCAGACCCTGGTGCTCAACCGCCTGCGCGGCCGCATCCGCGTGCAGGCCGACGGCCAGATGAAGACCGGCCGCGACGTCGCCATCGGCGCGCTGCTGGGCGCGGACGAGTTCGGCTTCGCCACCGCGCCGCTGGTGGTCGAAGGCTGCATCATGATGCGCAAGTGCCACCTCAACACCTGCCCCGTGGGCGTGGCCACGCAGGACCCTGTGCTGCGCAAGAAGTTCTCGGGCAAGCCCGAGCACGTGGTGAACTACTTCTTCTTCATCGCCGAGGAAGTGCGCCAGATCATGGCCCAGCTTGGCATCCGCAAGTTCGACGACCTCATCGGCCGCACCGACCTGCTCGACATGCGTGCCGGCATCGAACACTGGAAGGCCAGGGGCCTGGACTTCGGCCGCCTGTTCGCCCAGCCGCAGGTGCCGGCCGACGTGCCCCGCTTCCATGTGGAGAAGCAGGACCACAACATCGACCACACGCTGGACCGCAAGCTCATCGAGCGCAGCCAGCCCGCCATCGAGAAGGGCGAGCGCGTGCAGTTCATCGAAGTGGCGCGCAACGTCAACCGCTCCGTGGGCGCGATGCTCTCGGGCGCTGTCACGCGCGTGCATCCCGAGGGCCTGCCCGACGACACCATCCGTATCCAGCTCGAGGGTACGGGCGGCCAGTCGTTCGGCGCCTTCCTCACGCGCGGCATCACGCTGTACCTGATCGGCGACGCGAACGACTACACGGGCAAGGGCCTGTCGGGCGGTCGCGTGGTCGTGCGCCCCAGCATCGACTTCCGCGGCGACACCACGCGCAACACCATCGTGGGCAATACGGTGATGTATGGCGCCACCAGTGGCGAGGCCTTCTTCGGCGGCGTGGCCGGCGAGCGCTTTGCCGTGCGCCTTTCGGGCGCCACGGCCGTCGTGGAGGGCACGGGCGACCATGGCTGCGAATACATGACGGGCGGCACCGTGGTGGTGCTCGGCAAGACGGGCCGCAACTTTGCCGCGGGCATGAGCGGCGGCGTGGCCTACGTGTACGACGAGGACGGCCGGTTCGATACGCGCTGCAACCTGTCCATGGTCACGCTGGAGCGCGTGCTGCCGGCCGAGGAGCAGGCTGTTGGCGCCCGGCACAAGGGCCAGACCGACGAGGCGCAGCTCAAGAAACTGCTCGAGGACCACAACCGCTGGACGGGCAGCAAGCGCGCGCGCGAGATCCTCGACAACTGGGCCGCTTCGCGCAGCAAGTTCGTCAAGGTGTTCCCCACCGAGTACAAGCGCGCGCTGTCGGAGATGTACGAACGCCAAGTGCTTGAAGAGCAGGCCACGCCAGCGGTAGCAGCTCCCAAAAGCGAAGCAGTTGCCGCCAAGTAAGAAGCCCTGAAAACCCGCAGAACAAGGACACCACGATCATGGGCAAGACCACCGGTTTCATGGAATATGAGCGCATCGAAGAGGGCTACAAGCCCGTGGCCGAGCGCCTCAAGCACTACAAGGAATTCGTCATCGGGCTGAGCGACGCGCAGGCCAAGACCCAGGGCGCGCGCTGCATGGACTGCGGCACGCCGTTCTGCAACAACGGCTGCCCGGTCAACAACATCATCCCGGACTTCAACGACCTCGTTTACCACCAGGACTGGAAAAGCGCCATCGCGGTGCTCCACAGCACCAACAACTTCCCCGAGTTCACGGGCCGCATCTGCCCCGCGCCCTGCGAGGCCGCCTGCGTGCTCAACGTGAACGACGATCCCGTGGGCATCAAGTCCATCGAGCACGCGATCATCGACCGTGCCTGGGAAGAGGGCTGGGTCAAGCCGCTGGTGGCCAAGCACAAGACTGGCAAGAAGGTCGCCGTCGTCGGCTCCGGCCCCGCAGGTCTGGCAGCCGCTCAGCAGCTCGCGCGCGCCGGCCACGATGTGACGGTGTTCGAAAAGAACGACCGCATCGGCGGCCTGCTGCGCTACGGCATCCCCGACTTCAAGATGGAGAAGTCGCACATCGACCGCCGCGCCCAGCAACTGCAAGCCGAGGGCGTGGTGTTCCGCACCGGCGTGTTCGTGGGCGCGGCCAAGGACGGCCTGGGCAAGGGCTCCAAGGTGACCAACTGGGCCAAGGAAACCGTGACGCCCGAGCAGCTCCACAAGGAGTTCGATGCCGTGCTGCTCACCGGCGGGGCCGAGCAGAGCCGCGATCTGCCCGTGCCGGGCCGCGATCTGGATGGCATCCACTTCGCCATGGAATTCCTGCCGCAGCAGAACAAGGTCAACGCGGGCGACAAGCTCAAGGGCCAGTTGCGCGCCGATGGCAAGCATGTCATCGTGATTGGCGGCGGCGACACCGGCTCCGATTGCGTGGGCACCAGCAACCGCCATGGCGCCGCGAGTGTGACCCAGTTCGAGCTGATGCCCCAGCCGCCCTTGGAGGAAAACCGGCCGCTCACCTGGCCCTACTGGCCCATCAAGCTGCGCACCAGCTCCAGCCATGAGGAAGGCTGCGAACGTGAGTTCGCCATCTCCACCAAGGAATTCATCGGCGAGAAGGGCAAGGTGACCGGCCTCAAGACCGTGCGCGTCGAGTGGAAGGACGGCAAGATGGTCGAGGTCGCCGGCTCCGAACAGGTGCTCAAGGCCGACCTCGTGCTGCTGGCCATGGGTTTCGTGAGCCCCGTGGCGGCCGTGCTGGATGCCTTCGGCGTGGACAAGGATGCCCGCGGCAACGCGCGCGCCACGACGGAGTTCGACGGCGGCTACGCCACCAACGTGCCCAAGGTGTTCGCCGCTGGGGACATGCGCCGGGGCCAGTCGCTGGTGGTGTGGGCCATCCGCGAAGGCCGCCAGGCGGCCCGTGCGGTGGACGAGTTCCTGATGGGGTATTCCGATCTGCCGCGCTGACCCCCGTCGGCCCCCGCAAACGGCGCCCTCGGGCGCCGTTTTGCTTTGTCCGTTGGCTGCAGCTTGAGGGTGGTTTTTACTGCACGGGCAGATGTCTGAAGGCCCAGCATGTCCGGGGACCATCCGCGGCAGAGCTGCCCTTGGCGGCAATGCGAGAATCAATGAAACCAAACGGAGGGAGATCGATGCGAACCGGGAGCAATGCCGTGAAATGGGGGGCGTGGATGCGAACGCGTCTGTCCGTGCCGTTGCAGGCTTTTCTCACCACCGCGCTCGGGTTTATGCTGGTGCTGGGCTCCTCGCCTGCAGCAGCGGCGCCCCCGCCTGCGCCCGTGGTTGTGACGCCGGTCAACGGTAGCCAGATTTCGAATCCTCAGCCTGCTGTGTCTGGCACCGCTGTGGTCTCTGTTTCGGTCACTGTGTACCTGGACGGGTCACCGATGGGGGCGGTCTCTGCCGACGCCTCCGGGAATTGGGTCTTTACTCCAGCAATCCCTCTGACGGAGGGTTCTCATACGGTATCCGCAACCGTGGAAATTGCGGGGGAAACCTCCCCGATCTCCAACACCAACACCTTCACCGTGGACACCGTTGCGCCGAACACCGCCTTGATCGCGGTCCCCCCGGCACTGACGAGCAGCTCCAGCGCTACGTTTATGTTCAGCAGCAACGAGGGAGGAGTGACCTATGGGTGCAGCCTGGACGGTGCGGCGTTTGCGCCGTGCGGCAGTCCCAGCACGCTCACGGGGCTAGCGGATGGAGCGCATACGCTGGCGGTGCGTGCCACAGATGGTGTGGGTAACGTTGACCCGACTCCTGCCAGCTACTCCTGGACGGTGGACACCATCCCGCCCGATACCACCATCGTCTCTGGTCCTTCCGCGCTGACGAACAGTGCCAGCGCCACGTTTGTGTTCGGCAGCAACGAGGGAGGGGTGACTTACGGGTGCAGCCTGGACGGTGCGGCGTTTGCGCTGTGCGGCACTCCCAGTACGTTCACGGGGCTGCCGGACGGGGCGCATACGCTGGTGGTGCGTGCAACGGATGGCGCCGGGAATGTGGACGCCACCCCCGCCTCCCATGCATGGACGGTCGATGCGACGGCACCGCTGCCTCCCGTCATCAGCGCGCCTGCGGCGGGGAG
>JASLFM010000120.1 GCA_030150585.1 Acidovorax sp. | reverse complement strand
CCATCCTGCTGCACAAGCCCATGGGCTACGTGAGCGGCCAGGCCGAGGACGGCCACACGCCCGCCGTGGCGCTCATCAACCCGCGCACGCACTGGAAGGGCGACACCGGCCGCATGCGTTTCTCGCCCGCACAGCTGCGGGGCCTGGCGCCGTGCGGGCGGCTCGACATCGCCTCGGTGGGCCTGCTCGTGCTCACGCAGGACGGGCGCGTGGCGCGCCAGCTCATTGGCGAGGACTCCACCGTGGACAAGGAGTACCTCGTGCGCGTGCAGTACGGCGATGTGGCCGCGAACGTGCAGGCGGCCTTCCCGGCGGCGCAGCTTGAACGGCTGCGGCATGGCCTGTCGCTCGATGGCCAGGCGCTCAAGCCCGCCCAGGTGGACTGGCAGAACCCCGAGCAGCTGCGCTTCGTGCTGACCGAGGGCAAGAAACGCCAGATCCGCCGCATGTGCGAACTCGTGGGCCTCAAGGTGGTGGGCCTCAAGCGCATCCGCATCGGCCGCGTCACCTTGGGCCAGCTACCGCTGGGGCAGTGGCGCTACCTGGGGCCGCACGAGCGCTTCTGACGCGCGGCCCCTGTGGAGCCGGCCTACGAACAGGCCTTGTTGTGCGAGGCGTGCATGCCCTTGGCCTTGGCTTCGGCCTCGGTCATGTACTCCCCCTTCTTGGTCTTGCCGTAGTAGCGGTCGCCCATGCAGTGGTAGACCTTGGTCTCGTCGTTGGCCCAGACCTTGCCAGCGCCGCCGCCTGGGGCTGCCGTCTTGGCAGGCGCCGGCATGCTGGTGGGCGCCTTGGCGGCATCCTTGGCTGCGGGTGCAGCCGGTGCCGCAGCGGCGGGGGCTGCGGCGGCCTTGCCGTACCAGGTCTTGATGCCCTTGTGGCCCTTGCAAGCGCCCTGTTTGGTGTCGGGCGAGGCATAGCTGCCGTCCTTGCACTGCACGGTGGTGCCGGCGGGCGCGTCGGCTGGCGGGGTTTGGGCGGTGGCCGACAGGGCGCCGCACAGGCCGGCGGCGGCGATCAGGGCAGACAGGGGCAGGCGCATGGTACGGACTCCTCGAGTGGATGAATGAGCCCCCATGCTGGGCCGCGAACCTTAGGCGAATCTGACCAGAGGGCGGTTACTTACGCCCGGCCAGCAAGGCCCTGTAGACCACGGCGCCAATGGCCGCCCCCACGATCGGGGCCACCCAGAACAGCCACAGCTGGGACAGCGCCACGGGTGGGCCGAACAGGGCCGGGCCGGTGCTGCGCGCGGGGTTCACCGAGGTGTTGGTCACGGGGATCGAGATCAGGTGGATCAGCGTGAGGCACAGGCCGATCGCCAAGCCCCCGAAGCCCGCAGGGGCCGAGGGCGCCGTGGCGCCCAGGATCACGATGAGAAAAATGGCCGTGAGCACCACCTCGGCCAGCAGTGCGGCCGCGAGGCCGTAGCCACCTGGCGAATGCTCGCCATAGCCGTTGGTGGCGAAGCCGCCGATCTCTGCGCCGGCCTTGCCCGTGGCGATGAGGTACAGCACCCCGGCCGCTGCGATGGCGCCCAGCACCTGCGCGACGATGTAGCCCGGCAGCTCGGATGCCTTGAAGCGCCCGCCCACGGCCAGGCCGACCGACACGGCCGGGTTGAAGTGTCCGCCGGAGATGGGCCCCAGCGCATAGGCTCCGGTCACCACCGTGAGGCCGAAGGCCAGCGATACGCCGAGCAAGCCGATGCCCACCTGGGGAAAAGCGGCCGCCAGGACCGCGCTGCCGCAGCCCCCGAACGTGAGCCAGAACGTGCCGATGAACTCGGCGGACCATTTCTGCAAACTGCTGTGCATGTCGTGCTCCTTGTGAGGGAGTGCCATGATGATGGGTGAATTTGGCGTTATCTGGCGACAACGCTTCTCAAATGTGAACAATTTTCAAGCCTCTGTCCCGCGGGCGGCGCAGCTGGCGCAAGGTGGCTGTTGCCAGGCCCTTGATAATTGCAGCCCCGCCCCCAGTTGGCTGGGCGTTGCTGAATTTCGCACCCAGATCTTCCATGAGCAAGCAAACCCATTCTTTCCAGGCCGAAGTAGCGCAACTGCTGCACCTCGTCACCCATTCGCTGTATTCCAACCAGGAAATCTTCCTGCGCGAGCTGATCTCCAACGCGTCGGACGCCTGCGACAAACTGCGCTTCGAGGCGCTGAACGACGCGGCGCTCTACGAGGATGCGCCCAACCTCGAGGTGCGCGTGTCCTTCGACAAGGCCGCCAAGACCCTCACGATCACCGACAACGGCATCGGCATGAGCACGCAGGAGGCCATCGACCACCTGGGCACCATCGCCAAGAGCGGCACCAGGGACTTCATGGGCAAGCTCTCGGGCGACCAGAAGGCGGATGCCCAGCTCATCGGCCAGTTCGGCGTGGGCTTCTACTCGGGCTTCATCGTGGCCGACAAGATCACCGTCGAGTCGCGCCGCGCCGGCATGAAGGCCAGCGAGGGCGTGCGCTGGACCAGCGGCGGCACGGGCGACTTCGAGGTCGAGTCCATCGAGCGCGCCGCGCGCGGCACCAGCATCATCCTGCACCTGCGCGACGACGCCGAGGAATTCCTCAATGCGTGGAAGCTCAAGTCCGTCATCGGCAAGTACTCCGACCACATCAGCCTGCCTATCCTCATGGAAAAAGAGGAATGGAAGGATGGCGAGAACGACCAGCCCGGCGAGATGGTCAAGACCGGCGAGTGGGAAACCGTCAACAAGGCCAGCGCGCTGTGGACGCGGCCCAAGAAGGACATCACGGCCGAGCAGTACCAGGACTTCTACAAGGCCATCAGCCATGACTACGAAAACCCGCTGACCTGGAGCCACAACCGCGTCGAGGGCAACACCGAGTACACGCAGCTGCTCTACATCCCCGCCAAGGCGCCGTTCGACCTGTGGAACCGCGACAAGAAGGCCGGCGTGAAGCTGTATGTCAAGCGCGTTTTCATCATGGACGACGCGGAGGCGCTGATGCCCGCCTACCTGCGCTTCGTGAAGGGCGTGATCGACTCCAGCGACCTGCCGCTGAACGTAAGCCGCGAGCTGCTGCAGGAAAGCCGCGACGTGCGCGCTATCCGCGAAGGCTCCACCAAGCGTGTGCTCTCGATGCTCGAAGACCTGGCGCGCCACGACAAGCACGAGGCCAACGCCGAGGGCGTGACCGATGTGGTGGATGCGGAAGACAAGGCCAAGGAGGGCAAGTACACGGCCTTCTACGCCGAGTTTGGCGCCGTGCTCAAGGAGGGCCTGGGCGAGGACTTCGGCAACCGCGAGCGACTGGCCAAGCTGCTGCGCTTCGCCTCCACCACGACCGACGCCGTGAGCGTGTCCTTTGCCGACTACAAGGCCCGCATGAAGGAGGGGCAGGAGGCCATCTACTACATCACCGCCGACACGCTGGCCGCCGCGAAGAACAGCCCGCAGCTCGAAGTCTTCAAGAAGAAGGGCATCGAGGTGCTGCTCATGACCGACCGCGTGGACGAGTGGGCGCTGAACTACCTGCACGATTTCGAAGGCACGCCGCTGCAGTCCGTGGCCAAGGGCGCGGTGGACTTGGGCAAGCTGCAGGACGAGGCCGAGAAGAAGGCCGCCGAGGAGGCGGCCGAGGCGTTCAAGCCCGTGCTGGCCAAGCTCAAGGAAGCGCTCAAGGACAAGGCAGAGGATGTGCGTGTGACCACGCGCCTCGTGGACTCGCCCGCCTGCCTCGTGGTGCAGGACGGGGGCATGAGCACGCAGCTCGCGCGCATGCTCAAACAGGCCGGCCAGAAGGCGCCCGAGGCCAAGCCCGTGCTGGAGGTGAACCCGGAGCACCCGCTGGTCAAGAAGCTCGACGGCAGCGTGCATTTCCACGACCTCGCGAACATCCTTTTCGACCAGGCCCTGCTGGCCGAAGGCGGCCTGCCCGATGACCCGGCGGCCTACGTCAAGCGTGTGAACGCGCTGCTGGCCTGAGGCGCGCCGCCCTGGGGCGTTGGCCTGATGTCGATCAAGGCAACGTTGAACCCTCCGGCATAGGATGGCGACCATGGACCTGGGCCTGCGGCCCATGGGTTCCATGGTTGCCATGAAGAGTCTCCAAAGAAGTTTCATCCTGCTGCTGCTGGGCCTCACCGCCCTGTGGTGGTGGGCCAGCGCAGACGCGATCGCGCAGGCCCGCGGCGTGTTCGCGTGGCGTGCTCTCATGATCCAGTACACGGGCGTGCTGGCGCTGGGCATGATGAGCGTCGGGATGCTGCTCGCCATCCGCCCCGTGTGGCTGGAGCCGCATCTGCATGGGCTCGACAAGATGTACCGGCTGCACCAGTGGCTGGGTATCGCGGCGTTGGTGTTCGCCGTGGCGCATTGGCTGTGGAAGAAGGCGCCCAAGTGGGCGGTGCAGTCCGGCTGGATCGAGCGCCCACCGCGTGGTCCGCGCGCCGAGCCGGGCGCGGAGATCCTGCGCTTTTTCCAGCACCAGCGCGGCCTGGCCGAGCAGATCGGCGAGTGGGCCTTCTATGCGGCGGTACTGCTCATTGTCATCGCCCTGGTGCGGCGCTTTCCCTACCGCCATTTTTTCCAAACGCACCGCTGGCTCGCGCTGGTTTATCTGGCACTGGTCGTGCATTCCGTGCCGCTGCTCGACTTCGCCTCGTGGCCCACCCCGTTGGGGGCTGCCATGGGTCTCTTCATGGTTGCGGGCAGTGTTGCGGCCTGCGTGAGCCTGCTGCGGCGCATCGGCATCCGTCGCAAGGCTGTGGGCGTGATCGAGCAGCTCGAATACATCGACGGGGTGCATGTCAACGCCGTTACGGTGCGGTTGCGCGAGCGCTGGGCCGGCCACGAGGCGGGGCAGTTTGCCTTCGTCACCTTCGACGATGGCGAAGGCGCGCATCCGTTCACCATTGCATCGGCGTGGCAGGGCGACGGGCGGGTGCGCTTTCTCATCAAGGCCCTGGGCGACTACACCCGCACGCTGGAGGCCAGCCTGAGGGCCGGCGCGCTCGCCGTGGTCGAAGGGCCCTATGGCCGATTCAACTTCGACGGCCCTGCGCGGCGCCAGATCTGGGTGGCTGGCGGCATCGGCCTCACGCCCTTTCTGGCGCGGCTGCAGGCCCTGGCGGCACAGCCTGACGGGCGGACGGTGGACCTGTTTTACAGCACGGCCGGCTTGGACGCGGCCACGCTGCAGCGTATTGCCGACAGTGCCCAGATGGCTGGAGTGCGCCTGCACGTCACGGTGAGCACGCGCGACGGCCGGCTCGACGGCGAACGCCTGCGGGCCGCTGTGCCCGACTGGGCGCAGGCCGATATCTGGTTCTGCGGTCCCGCTGCGTTTGGCCAAGCCCTTCGCGACGACTTCGTGGCGCAGGGTTTGCCTGCGGCGCGTTTTCACCAGGAGCTGTTCGAGCTGCGCTGAGGCACGAGCGCAATGCCGGCGGCGCGGCTGCATCTGCTATGCCCTGGGGGGGCGCATCTGCTGCTGTTGTTCCGCAGCCATTCGGGCCATAGTCGCAAGCATGCGCGGGGCGTGCAATCGCAGAGCTTCGCGCCATTGCTACGAGGCTTCCATGTCCCCCCATCCAGAGCGGTTCCCTCAGGGGAATCCCCGCAAGGTCATCCCGATCGCCCCGAGTCCGGAGGGCGACATTGTCTCGTTCTACGAGTCCCAGAAGAAGATCTACCCGCGCTCCATCAGCGGGGTGTTCGCGCGCTGGCGCTGGGCGCTGGTCTTCCTCACG
>JASLFM010000042.1 GCA_030150585.1 Acidovorax sp. | reverse complement strand
CCAGCCCTTGAGGTAGGCCTGTGCCGCGCGCGCCTGCTCGTGCGGGTCGCGCACGCGCCAGATGCCATGGTGGCGAAAGAAGGCGTCGACGGTGCGGTCCTCGTTGGCCAGCGAGCCCGTGTGCGACGAGGCGGCCTTCTGCCCGCCCGCCGAGCGCCCCGCCTTGATCGCGATGATGGGCAGGTCGCGTTCGCGCGCATGGGCCGCAGCGGCGGCCAGCATCTCGGGGTTGGCGATGCTCTCGAGGTACAGCAGCAGCAGCCGCACTTCGGGGTCGTGCGCCACGGCGCAGGCGAGTTCGCCCACCGTCACATCGGCCTCGTTGCCCGTGGCGTGCACATGGCGCACGCCCAGGCCACGCCCGCGCAGCAGGCCGTAGGCCATGGCGCTCATGCCGCCGCTCTGGCTCACGATGCCGATGGGCCCGTCCTGCGGCGGCACCTCGATGAACATGGTGGAAAACCCCGCGATGGCGCCCGTACCGAAGTTGGCCAATCCCTGGGTGTTGGGTCCATACAGCCGCATGCCCGCGGCACGCGCCTTGGCGACCATGTGCCGCTGCTGCTCCAGCCCCTCGGGACCGGTCTCGCCAAAGCCCGAAGCGATCACCACGGCGGACTTGACGCCACGCGCCGCGCACTCCTCCACGGCCGCCACGGTCTTATCGCCCCCCACGACGACGAGGGCCAGCTCCGGCACCTCGGGCAGGGCCGCGAGCGAGGCGTAGCTCTTGTGGCCCTGGATCTCCCCGCGCGCGGGGTTGATCGGGTAGATGGCGCCCTGGTAGCCGTGGCGCTGCATGTAGTAGATGGGGCGCCCGCCGATCTTGTGGATGTTGTCCGAGGCGCCGATGATGGCGACCGAACGCGGCTGCAAGGCGGAGGTCAGAAGGTCAGTCATGGTGAGGCAATGGGAGGGAAGTTGCTGCAGCGGGCTCAGTCGATCTTGGCGCCCGAGGTCTTCACGACCTTGGCCCACTTGTCCACCTCGGACTGCAGGAAGGTGCCGTAGGCCGAGGGCGCGCTCCACGCGGCCGAAAAGCCCTGGGCCTCGAAGCGCTGGCGGATCTCCGGGTTCTCGAGCACGGCCTTGAGCTCGGCACTGAGGCGCGCGACCACCTCCTTGGGGGTGCCCGCCGGGGCCAGCAGGCCGTTCCAGGCAATCGCCTCGTAACCGGGCAGCCCGGACTCGGCCACCGTGGGCACGGCGGGGGCAACGGGCGAGCGCTGGCTGCTCGTCACGGCCAGCGCCTTGAGCTTGCCGCCCTTCACATGCGGCATGGATGAGAGCATGGTGTCGAACATCAGGTCGACCTGGCCTGCCATCACGTCCGTCAGCGCTGGCGCGCTGCCTTTGTAGGGCACATGGGACATCTTCACCCCCGCCATGGCGCTGAACAGCTCGGCCGCCAGGTGGGTGGACTGGCCATTGCCCGAGGAGCCGAAGTTCAACCCGCCACTGCGGCTCTTGGCCAGCGCGATGAGCTCGGCCACGTTGTTCGCGGGCAGCGCCGGGTTCGCGACGATCACGAGCGGGCCGCTCGTGAGCTGGGAAACAGGCGCGAAATCCTTGAGCAGCGAATAGTTGAGCTTGGCGAACAGCGAAGGATTGATCGCGTGCGCCGTGGTGGCCACCACCAGCGTGTAGCCGTCGGCGGGGCTGCGCGCCACGGTCTCGGCGCCCAGGTTGGCGCCCGCGCCGGGCTTGTTGTCGACGACGAAGGGCTGGCCCAGGCGCTCCTGGAGCTTTTGCGCCACCGCGCGTGCCACGATGTCCGTGGGCCCACCCGGCGGGTAGGGCACCACGAGCTTCACGGGCTTGTTCGGGTAGTCCTGCGCCCAGGCCTGCGGCGCGGCGGCCGCGCACAGCGCGGCACAGGCCAGGCCGATCCAGTGGCGGCGGGACGAAAAGGCAAAAGTGGCAGTCATGGCTTGTCTCCTGGTAGTGGGTTTTATGGTGGTGCCAGGGCGCGCTAGGTGGGCGCGAAGCGCACCAGCGTGCGTCCCTGGTGTTCAAAGAAGCCGGCGCGCACACGCTCGCCGATGCGCACGCCGGGCAGGGCATGCGCCATGAGGCGCGGGCCCTCGTCGAGCTGCGCGATGACGAGCGTGTACGGCGCTAGCGCGCGGAACTCATCGGACGGCGCGCGCGCGACCTCGGTCACGGCGCACACGGTGGCATGGCCTTTGGCATCGCGCCATTGCAGCGCGCCGCGCTCACCGCAGTGCTGGCAGGCGTAGCGCGCCAGCGTCTGGGCGCCGCCGCAAGCCGCGCAGTGCTGGTAGCGCAGCAGGCCCTCGCGCAGGCCATCGGTGAAGGGCGCGGCCAGGGCGCGCGCGGAAGGGGCTTCGGTGGTGGTCATCTCAGTGATCCATGGCTCTACGCGCCACCCATGGCGCATGAAACGGGCGTGCACCTAGCCAGGGCAGCCGAGCAAGGGCCGCCCCGCAGCGAGGGCTGCGTCCCCCTTCCCACGCGCAGCGTGAGAGAAGGGGGAAGACGCGAAGCGTCTCAGGGGGTTGTCGTTTCACTTCAGTCCTCGCGCGACAGCAGCAGGCTCACATGGGACGACATCACGCCGCCGTCCGCGTGGATGAAGGCGTGGCGCGGTCGCACGAGCTGGCGCGCGCTGGCCTGGCCCGCCATCTGGCGCCAGGCCTCCACGGCATGGGCCAGGCCGCCCGCCACGCCACAGTGGCCGAACGACAGCAGGCCGCCGTGCGTGTTGAGCGGCAGCGCGCCCTGCGCAGCGAAGTCGCCCGCGCGGGCCCGTTGCGCGGCGCCACCGCGCGGCGCGAAGCCGATTTCTTCCAGCAGCATCACGAGCGTGATCGTGAACGAGTCGTACACGCCCAGGTAGTCCACATCGTGCACGGCCAGGCCCGCCTCCTCGAACGCCTGCTGCGCAGCGTCGGCGGCGCCGCACCGCATCACATCTTCCATGGCCGTGAGGTGCTGGTGGCGGTGCGCCTGACCCGCGCCCACCATGGCCACAGAACCGCTCGCACCGGGCTCGGCCGAGACCACGAGGGCCATCGCGCCGTCCGAGATCGGGCAGCAGTCCAGCAGCGACAGCGGCTTGGCGATGGGCTTGGATGCCAGAACCTCCTGCAGCGTGATGGGCGTGCGCAGGTGCGCATCGGGATGGCGTGCCGCGTTGGCGCGCATGAGCACGGCAAACTCCGCAAGATCGGCGGAGGTCACGCCCGTGCGGTGCATGTACTGCGAAGCCATGAGCGCGTAGTACGCCGGCACGGAGGCGCCATTGGGCACCTCGAAATCAGCATCGCCCACCTGGGCCAGCGTCTGGATGGAGCTGTCGCGCGACTGGCCGCTGAGCCGGTTCTCGCCCGCCAGCACCAGCACATGGCGGCAGCGGCCCGAGCGCACCAGCTCGCGCGCCGCCATGAGCATGGCCGCGCCCGAAGCGCCTCCGAGCTGCAGCCCGTGCGCATAGCGTGGCCGCAGCGCCAGGCGCTCGCAGACCAGCGTGGACAGCATCAGGTGCGGCAGCGTGGTGGCGTAGCCGCAGAGCACGCCGTCGATCTCGCTGCGCCGCAAGCCGCTGCTCCCGATGGCCTGGGCAGCCGCCTCGTCCATCAGGTCGAGCGCGCCGCGCCCCTCGTGCCGCCCGAATGGCGTGCCGCCCGCGCCGCGCAGGTAGGCGGGCCGCAAAGTGGGATTCATGCTCTGGTCTCCTTGGGGGGGGTGCCGCGCCGGTCGGCGCGCGTGGCCTCGGCCCAGCGCACTTGGCACACCGTGGCCTCGCGCAGCAGGGCCTGGGCCAGCGCGGCCTCGCGCGACAGAATGCGTTCGTTCAGTGCGGCAATGCTCAGCGCCGCCACGGGGCGGCCCTGCGGGTCGAGGATGGCGGCCGCGATGCCGCCCATGCGCTCGACCACCACGTCGAGCAGCACGGCGTAGCCACGCTCGCGCGCCTCGGCAACGCGCTCGCGCAGCAGCGCGGGCGTGATGCGCGGGTAGCGTTCGAGCTGGCCCGAGAGGATGTCGAGCGCGGCCTCGCGCTCGTCGTCCGGCATCCAGGCCAGCAGCGCCAGGCTGCCCGCGCCCACCCCCAGCGGCCGCCGGCTGCCCACGGTGAGGTAGTTGGCGCGGATGGGGTAGGAGCCCTCCTCCACGTCGATGCACAGCGACTCCACGCCGCTCGGGATCGAGAGCACCACGCTGTCGTGGAACACGCCGGTGAGGCGCATCAGGCTGGGGCGCGCAAGCGGGCGTGGGTCGAAGCGGCGCAGCGCGGCCGCGCCCAGCACCGCGAGTTCCGGCCCGAGTGTGAACTGCTTGCTCTGCGCATCGCGCGTCACGAAGCCGTCGCGCACCATCACGTCGAGCAGGCGCAGCGCCGTGGCCTTGTCGAGGTCGGCGGCGGCCGCGATGTCGGTCAGGCGCACGCTGCCGCCCTCGGACATGACGCGCAGCACGCGCATGGCGCGCTCCACGGACGAGGTGCTGCCGCCGGGAGCCTGCTTGATCACGACCCGGGGGCGTGCGGAAGTGGGCATGGGAGTTTCTTTCAATGAAACCGTGTACTGCAACAGAATCTATGCATCTGGCATTTCTTCGTCAAAGCCAGCGCCGAAAGTTTCAATGCATGAAACTTTTTCCATCCCGCGCCGCGCCCCACTGCGCCAGTGGCCTGCCACGGTGCGGAAAAACCACGCGATTGCTCATGATTCGATAGCATCAGTCGCGCCAGCGACAAGCGCCACAGGGCACCGGCATCCACAATCCCCGCCATGGGAACCCTCTACCTCGTGCGCCACGGCCAGGCCTCGTTTGGCGCAGCCGACTACGACCAGCTCAGCCCGCGCGGGCATGAGCAGGCCGTGCGCCTGGGCACGTACTGGCGCGAGCGCGGCCAGCGCTTCGACGCCGTGCTCACGGGCACGCTGCGCCGCCACGCGCAGACGCTGGCCGGCATCGCCGAGGGGCTGGGCGGAACCCCCGAGGCGCTCGCGCTGCCCGGCCTCGACGAGTACGACAGCGAGGCGCTGATCCGCGCCATCCACCCCGAGCCCCTGCCCAAGCCCGACACGCCCGAGCGCTACCGCCAGCACTTCCGCTTGCTGTGCGACGCGCTCGCACAGTGGATGGGCGGCACCATAAGCCCCCAGGGCATGCCCGACTGGAACGGCTTCGCAGGCGGGGTGCGCGCGGCGCTGGACCTTGTGCGGCGCCAGCATGTGGGGCAGAACGTGCTGCTGGTGTCCAGCGGCGGCCCCATCTCCACCGCCGTGGGCCAGGTGCTGGGCACGGCGCCCGAGGTGACCATCGCGCTCAACATGCGCATCCGCAACAGCGCGGTGACCGAGTTCAGCGTGGCGCCCAAGCGCCTCATGCTGCAAACCTTCAACACCCTGCCCCACCTGGACACGCCCGAGCACCGGGACTGGGCCACGCACGCCTGAGAACGGCCCTTTAAGCCCCGCCTCAGCCGGGGCCGCCACAGTCACCGCGACCGACTCTTTGCGAGCACCGCGATGACACCCTTTGCACGCTTGCGCCGCGCGGCGGCGATCGCTCCCCAGGCCTGGGCGCTGGCCGCGCCGTACTTCCGCTCCGAGCGGCGGTGGCAGGCCGGCGGCCTGCTCGCGGCCATCGTGGTGCTGAACCTCGCGGCCGTTTACATGCTCGTGCAGATCAACGCCTGG
>JASLFM010000572.1 GCA_030150585.1 Acidovorax sp. | reverse complement strand
GGTGGACTGCACGGCCAGCTACCTGCACGAGCCCGGCGACGCGCGCGACGGCATCACCGTCACGGTGCCGCTGTTCGTACTCAACCAGGTGAGCGACGAGCGCTGCGAATGGCTGGTGCCCGGCATGCTGCAGGGGAAGATCCAGGCCCTGCTCAAGAGCCTGCCGCAGCGCCCGCGCAGCCGCTTCGTGCCGCTGCCCGAGAACGCCGCGCGCCTGGCCGAGTTGCTGGGAGCGCCTGAGCGCTTCGGCCAAGGCAGCCTGGTCGACGTACTGCTCAAGCAGGTGCGAGACGAAACCTCGCTCGACGTGAAGCGCGCGGACTTCAAGCTCGACATGCTCAGCGCCCATCTGTTCATGAACTTCCGCGTGGTCGATGAGCATGGCCGCCAGCTCGGCCAGGGCCGCAACCTCGGTGCGCTCAAGGCCGAGTGGGGCGCCAAGGCGCGCGGCGCGTTCCAGGCGCTCGCGGGGCTCAAGCTCGGAACGGCGGCTACGGATGCAGAGAAGAAAACGGCTCCAGCGCCCGCCAGCCCTGCGCAAGCAGCTCCCAAAAAAGAAGCGTCAGCGCCCACCGTGCCCGCAGGCCAGCGTTACACGGCGTGGACCTTCGGCGAGCTGCCCGAACTCATGGAGATCAAGAAGGGCGGGCAGACGCTGATCGGTTTCCCGGCGCTCATCGACGGCGGCGACGCCGTGACCATCGAGGTCTTCGATGAGCCCGAGATGGCCGCCGCCAAGCACCGCGCGGGGCTGCGCCGCCTGTTCGCGCTGCAGATCAAGGACGCGCTCAAGTACCTGGAAAAAAACATTCCCGACCTGCAGAAGATGGCCGTGGCCTACATGCCCCTCGGCACGCAGGAAGAGCTGCGCGCGCAGATCATCGACGTAGCGCTCGACCGCGCTTTTCTGCAGGAGCCGCTGCCCACCCACGAAGCCGCGTTCAAGCGCCGCACAGAGGAGGGACGGGGCCGCCTCACGCTCATCGCCAACGAGGTGGCGCGCCTGGCGGGCACCATCCTGGCCGAGTACGCCACGGCTGCGCGCAAGATCAAGGACACCAAGAATGCCCTCGAGGCCACGCAGGATGCACAGCAGCAGCTCGCGCGCCTCATGCCCAAGAATTTCATCGCTGCCGCGCCTTGGGTGCAGCTTTCACACTTCGCGCGCTACTTGAAGGCCATCACGCTGCGGCTGGACAAGGTCCGGGCCGACCCCGCGCGCGACGCAGCCCGCCTGGCCGAGCTGCGCCCCCAGGAGCAGCGCTATTGGCGCCTGGTGGCCGAGCGCAAAGGCGCGGTGGATGCGCGCATGCAGGAGCTGCGCTGGCTGCTGGAGGAGCTGCGTGTGAGCTTCTTCGCGCAGGAACTGCGCACGCCCCAGCCCGTGAGCGTCAAGCGGCTGGACAAACTGTGGGGGCAGTTGCAGTCGTAACCAGTCGTGGGTTCCGAGGTGCGGAAGGCTCTGTCGGGAACTTGCGCCAGAGTGCGGGTCTCCTATGGATTCCCAATGAAGCGCAGGAGATTGCACCATGAAGATCTGGATTCGCACTCTGTATGCCGTTGCCGCCACCCTGGCGCTGGGCGCGGCCCATGCGGCGACGCCGGCAGTGCGCCACCACGACCGCAGCGGCCCCGGCGGCGAGCCGGCCCATGCCGAGCGGCTGGTCTCCGACAAGGGCATCAGCACCGACTACGCAGGCAACGCCGTGCAGCGCTGTGCCGTTTTCAAGACCCCTGAGGACCACCAGGCCTGCCTGGAGCGCGTGCGCGAGCCCTCGGCCCGGCAAGGCAGCGTGAGCGGCGGTGGCGAACTGCGTGAATACAGCTACACAGTGAAGGTGCCCGCTACTGCGCCGATGAAGCCGTAGCCGCCATAAACTTTCTCGATGACTTTACGTTTTTCCGCACGCGCGCTCGGTGGCTTGGCCTTGCTGGGCCTTGCCGCCTGCGGCAGCAACCCGCCCGCCCCCAATCCAAGCCCTGAAGCCGCCGCCATGGCGGCACCTGCCGTGCCCGTGAAGATCGGCCTGGCCCTGGGTGGCGGTGCTGCCAAGGGCTTTGCCCACATCGGGGTGATCAAGATGCTGGAGGCCAACGGCCTCACGCCCGCCGTCGTGGCGGGCACCAGCGCGGGCAGCGTGGTGGGCGCTCTGTACGCCAGCGGCATGAACGCCTTCGAATTGCAGGAAAAGGCCGTGGCGCTGGACGAAACCAAGATACGCGACCTGCAGCTGTCCTCCGGCGGGCTGGTGCAGGGCCAGAAGCTCGAGGACTACGTGAACGAGCAGGTGCGCCGCAAACCCCTGGAGCAGATGGCCAAGCCCTTCGTGGCCGTGGCGACGCGGCTGGAAGATGGCGAGCGCACCGTTTTCGCGCGCGGCAACACCGGCCAGGCCGTGCGTGCCTCCAGCAGCGTGCCGGGCGTGTTCCAGCCCGTCACCATCGGCAAATACCACTTCGTGGACGGTGGCATCGTGAGCCCCGTGCCGGTGGACGCGGCACGGCAGCTGGGCGCCGACGTGGTGATCGCCGTCGACATCTCCAACAAGGCCCGGGGCAAGTCGCCGGGCGACCTGCTGGGCACGCTGGGCCAGTCCATCGCCATCATGGGCCAGAAGCTCGGCCAGGCGGAGCTGGCGCGCGCCGATGTCGTCGTGCGCCCGCAGGTGCTCGACATCGGTGCGGCCGATTTCAGCCAGCGCGCCAGCGCGATCGTGGAGGGCGAAAAGGCCGCCCTGGCCGCCATGCCCCAGATCCGCGAGCGCATCGCCCGGCTGCAGGCCGAACGTACCCAGGCCGCGCGCGTGGCCCAGCAGAAGGCGGCCGAGGCCCAGCACCAGAGCTGCCTGGACGGCCGCTCGCGCCTGCAGAAACTCGCAGGCATGGCGGGGCTGAGCGACGCCTGCGCCACCCCCTGACGGGCGGGGCGCGTCGCCT
>JASLFM010000389.1 GCA_030150585.1 Acidovorax sp. | reverse complement strand
GATGATGGCCACGCGCCGGCCCGCGCTGCGCTGGCGGTAGCCCGCGAGGTGGGCGAGCTGGGCCATCTGCGTGAAGTCGTGGCTCTGTATCACGTTGAGCTGGCGGAACGCGGCCTGGTAGACCGCCTGGTCGCCCGCGAGCGCCGAGGTGTGCGAGCGCACGGCCTCCGAGCCCTTGTCGGTCTCGCCCGCCTTGTAGAGGATGAGCAGCTTGCCTCGCCGCGAGAACTCGGCCGCCGCCTCGGTGAAGCGCGCGCCGTCCCGCAGCTCCTCGATGTAGCCGATGCCGACCTCGGTCGCGTCGTCCTGCGCGAGGTATTCGAGGTACTGCGCGAAGTCCACGCAGGCCTCGTTGCCCGTGTTGATGAAGTGGCTGAAATCCACGCCCAGGCGCCGCGCGATCGCGTACACGGCTGCGCAGACGTTGCCGCTCTGCGTGAGCAGGCTCACGCGGCCCGGCCCGGCCTGCATGGGCGCGGTGTTGAACACCGAGGCGAAGTTGGTGTGCGCCTGGGTGTTGAGGTTGGCGAAGCCCATGGCGTTGGGGCCCGCCACCACCATGCCCGTGGTGGCGACGAAGGCCTCCAGCTCGGCCTGCAGCGCGGCGCCCTCGGCACCCGCCTCGGCGAAGCCCGCCGCATAGACGATGACGGCACGCACACCCTTGGCGTGGCAGCGGCGCAGCATCGGCGTCACGTCCGCAGCCGCAATGGCCAGCACCACGAGGTCGGGCGCGGCGGGCAGCGATTCGAGGTCGGGCCAGCAGCGCAGGCCGAACACTTCCTCGTACTTGGGGTTGACGGGGTAGATCGCGCCCCGGTAGCCGAACTTCGTGAGGTGGGCAAGCGGCATGCCGCCGATGCGCGCGGGGTTGTTGCTGGCGCCGACCACGGCGATGGAGGCCGGGTTCAGCAGCGGTTCGAGGCGGTGCGTGCGCATCAGTCGGCCTTCTTCTGGATGGCCGAGGCCAGGCCCCGGTCGCGTGCCGTGAGGAAGCCCTCGCTCAGGTGCGAGAGCTGGTGCGTGTCGAAGTGCGCAGCCAGCGCCGTGCGCAGGCCCTGGGCGTCCAGTGTGCGGTTGACCGAACGCTTGATGAGGCGCAGGCCGAACGGCGGCGCCTTGGCGATCTGCTGCGCGAGCGCGAGCGCGGCCTCGGCCAGTTCGACGTCGGGCACCACGCGGTTGACCATGCCGATGGCGTGGGCCTCCTGGGCCGAGAGCTTGCCGCCCGTGTAGAGCAGTTCCTTGGCCTTGCGCGCACCCATGACCCAGGGGTGGATCAGCACCTCGGTGGCGGCCGCGCCCAGCGTGTGGCCCACGGGGTCGGAGAAGAAGGCCGATTCGCCCGCGACCACAAGGTCGCACATGTTGGCGATCATGAAGCCGCCCGCCACGCAGGCGCCCTGCACCTGGGCGATGGTGGGCTTGGGAAAGTCCCAGATGCGCAGCGAATGGTCGAAGTAGCGCAGCTCCTCGTAGGCCCAGCGCTGCTCCACCGTGAAGTTCGCGCGCTCGGCCTGGGCCTGCTTGAGGTCGTGGCCGGCCGAGAAATGCGCGCCCTGTCCGCCCAGCACCACCACGCGCACGGCCTCGTCGCGCTCGGCCGCGCCGAAGGCGTCGATCAGCTCGTCGAGCATCTGCTGGCTCTGGGCGTTGCGCTGGGCGGGGCGCGCCAGCAGGATGCGGCGCACGGCGCCATGGTCTTCGATCGCGAGCGTGTCATACGCCATCGTTGTCTCCGGGGTGTCTGTGCAATGTGGAAGGCAGTCTAGACTCCCAATTTCCTGTATCACAAACACAAACTTTGTTTTTTCCCACAATATGGACGAACCATCCAGCACCACAGGAGGGGCGCAAAGCCTGCGCCGCGCGCTGCAGCTGCTGCGCCTGCTTGCGCGGCACCACGAGGAAGGCATCCGGCTCACCGAGGTGATCGCGGCCTCCGGCCTGGAGCGCTCCACGGCCCACCGCCTGCTGTCGTGCCTGGTGGAGGAGCGCTTCGCCGAGCGCGATGCCGAGGGCAAGGCCTACCGCCTGGGCATCGAGGCCATGCAGCTCGGCTTTGCGTCCATGCGCCGCGTGCCGCTCGTGGATTCCTGCCGGCCGCTCATGCAGAAGCTCGCGCGCATGTCGGGCGATACGGTGTTCCTCGTGATCCGCCAGGGCGACTACTGCGTGTGCCTGCACCGCGAGGAAGGGCACTTTCCCGTGAAGGTGTTCACCACCGAGATCGGAGGGCGCCGCCTGCTCGGCGTGGGCGCGGGCGGGCTCGCGCTCATGGCGGCGCTGTCGGATGGCGAGATCGAGCGCATTCTCGAGCGCCACGCGGCCGAGTACGCGCAGGCCGGCTTCACGCGCGAGCGCATGCTGCGCGCCGTCAAGCGCACGCGCGCGGCGGGCCATGCCGACATCGAGGACACGATCACCGTGGGTGTATCGGGCGTGGGGCGCACCTTCGCGGCCTCGGCGTCCACGCTCGCGGCCATCAGCTTTGGCGCCATCACGCCGCGCCTGCCGGCCGCGCGCAAGAAGGAGCTGGCCCAGCTACTGCGCGCCGAACTGCCTGCGGATGCACCGGGTTCCCAGGGCCTGGATTTCCGTGAATAATGGCCGTGGCGCTTGCCTGCCAAGCGCTGCAAGCTATCAAATAGGTAGTACAACGCTGCCTCCACCGGGTTCGACGCTCACGCCATGCCACAGCCTTGCTTCGTCCGCTGCGCTCCCGCTTCGCTGCTTGTCCAGGCAGGCGGATGAGCATGGCGCCGGCGCTCCCCGCGGACGAAGCCGCCTTCACGCCCCTGGCGCTGCTGGCCGCGCGCATCTGCGGTGCGCCCATGGCCGTGGTGGGTTTCGCGGCCCCCGAGTACCAAGGCTTCACGACGGCGATCGGGCTTGATCTGGCCCTGGCGCCGCAGGTCGCGCAGCTGTGCCTGCACCTGCTGGCACCGTTGCGCGAGCCGCTGGCGGTGGCCGACACGCTGCGCCACCCCCACTGGTCGCACCATCCGCTGGCACGCAGCGGGCCACACCTGCGCTTTTGCCTGTGCGTCCCCATGTTCTCGCCAGAGGGCCACCTGCTCGGCGCGCTCGCGGTGCTCGACCGCGCTCCGCGAACGCCCGATCCCGAGCAGGTAGAGGACCTGCGCGTCCTCGCGCAGCAGGCGCAGGTGCATCTCGCGCTGCGCCAGCAGCAGTGCCAGCTCACCCGGCTCGTGCACGAGCGCGATGCCATGCACGAACAGCTGCTGGCCCAGAGCGACACCCTGCGCACCTCCGAGCGCCAGTACCGCCAGCTGTTCGACGACCACCCCCAGCCCATGTGGGTGTATGAGCGCCACACGCTGCGCCTGCTGGCCGTGAACCGCGCGATGGTCGAGCACTACGGCTACAGCGAGTCCGAGCTGCTTGGCATGGGCATGGACGACCTGTGGCTGCCCGAGGAGCGCGAACGGCTGGCCATCGAGATCGCGGCGATCGACACGGGCCGCCTGCGCAGCGGCATCGTGCGCCGCCACCGCCGCAAGGACGGCAGCGTCATGGAGGTGGAGCTGTCGGCCGGCGCGGCCAACTTCAACGGGGTGCCCGCACGCCAGGTGCTGGCGACCGACGTGACGCAGCGCCGCAGCGCCGAGCGCGAGCTTGCGCGCATGGGCCGCGCGCAGCGCCTGCTGAGCGCGTGCAACGAGGCCTTGGTGCGCGGCACATCGGAGCCCGCCATGCTGCAGGCGATCTGCCAGATCGCCGTGGACATCGGGGGCTACCGCATGGGCTGGGTGGGCCTGGCGCGCGATGACGCGCGGCGCAGCATCGATCCGGTCGCGCACGCGGGGTACAACAACGGCTACATCGAAGCACTGCGGCTGAGCTGGTCAGGAGACCACCCGCAGGGCCGCGGCCCCGCGGGGCGGGCCATCCGCAGTGGGCAACCCGTGATCGTGCAGGACATTCTCGCCGAGCGCGCTTTCCAGGGTTGGACCGGCCGCATGCTCGAGCACGGTTTCCATGGCGCGGTGGTGCTGCCGCTGCGCGACGGCGAGCGCAGCTTCGGCCTGCTGTACCTGTATGCGCCCGAGGTGCTCACGATCAGCCCCGATGAAATCGCGCTGTTGCAGGAGCTCTCGGCCGACCTGGCCTTCGGCATCGTGAGCCTGCGCGCTCGCCGCGAGCAGCAGCGGCTGCAGGCGTCGGTGCTCAAGGTGGCGGCGGCCGTGTCGGCCAGCACGGGCATGGAGTTCTTCGAGCAGCTCGTGCACAACATGGCCGAGGCGCTGGGCGCGCAATCCGGCTGCGTGGCACGGCTGCTGCCCACGCTCTCGGGGCAGGCCCCGCGCGCGATGACGCTCGCACTGAGCGTGGACGGCGCCATGCAGCCCAACACCGAATACACGCTGGCCGGCACGCCGAGCCTGGAACTGCTGGCGCAGCGGCAGTTCGTGGTCACGCAGGACGTGGCGCAGCGCTACCCGCAGGCGCCCGTGCTGCGCCAGCTCGGCGCGCAGGGCTACGTGGGCCAGCAGCTGAGCGACGCCGACGGCGAGCCCGTAGGGCTGATCTTCGTGCTGTTTCGCCAGCCGCTGACCGCGCCGGACTTCATCACTTCGACGCTGCAAATCTTCGCGGCACGGGCCTCGGCCGAGATCCACCGCCAACTCGCCGAGCAGCGCATCCGCCACCAGGCCTCGCTGCTCGACAAGGCACAGGACGCCATCATCGTGCGCGACCTGGAGCACCGCATCCTGTTCTGGAACCAGGGCGCCGAGCGCTTGTATGGCTGGACCCGGCTGCAGGTGCTGGGCCAATCCATCGCCACGCTGCTCTACGACGAGCCCTCGGCCTTCCTGCGCGCCACACAAGTGGTCCAGGAGCAGGGCGAGTGGACAGGCGAGATCGTGCAACGCCACCGCGACGGCCGCGCGCTCGATGTGGAAGGGCGCTGGACCCTGGTGCCCGGCGAAGATGGCCAGCCGCCGTCGATCCTGGCCATCAACACCGACATCGCCGAGCGCAAGGCCACGGAGCGCGAAATCCAGCGCCTGGCCTTCTACGATGCGCTGACCGGCCTGCCCAACCGCATGCTGCTCATGGACCGCATGCACCAGGCACTGGCCAGCGCGCAGCGCCGCCACCAGGGCGGGGCGCTGCTGTTCATCGACCTCGACAACTTCAAGACGCTCAACGACACGCTGGGC
>JASLFM010000329.1 GCA_030150585.1 Acidovorax sp. | reverse complement strand
CTCGCGGGCGACCAGGCGGTCTACCAGGCCGCGTTCCGCCAGCTCAACGTGATACAGAGCCACGACTTCACGCAGATGGCCCAGCTCGCCCACCTCGCGGGCTACCGCCAGCGCAGCGCGGGCCGGCGCGTGGCCATCATCACGATCTCGGGCGCGCTCGGCGCCATCCTGGCCGACAAGTTCATCGTCGCGGGGCTCGACGTGCCCACGCTGCCGCAGGCGCTGCAGGACCAGCTGCGCGCGGGCATTCCCGACTACGGCATGGTCTCCAATCCCGTGGACGTGACGGGCAACGTGGTCAACGACCCGGGCTTCGTGCGCACGGCCATGGAGGCGCTGGCCCTGTCCGATGCGGTGGACACCGTGGTGATCTACGCCCCCGGCTACATGCTCGACCGCATGGCCGACGACCTGTGTGCCGTGTCGGCCCGCTTTCCCAAGCTGTTCGTCGCCATCGACACCGGCGCGGCCAAGACCCGCGAGCAGCTGCGCGCGGGCGGCGTGCCCGTGTTCGAGGACATCGGCGTGGCGGTATCGGCGCTCTCGCCCTTCCTGCTGTGGCAGGAACGGCGCAAGCGCAACCGCTGGCTCGAGGTGCGCGGCCAGGCCGTGCCCGCGCGCACGGCCCTGCCCGCGACCCTGGACGAGCACAGCACCAAGCAGCTGCTGGCGCAGCACGGCGTGACCAGCGCGGCCGAGCGCGTGGCCGCCACGGCCGACGAAGCCGTGCAGGCGGCCGATGCGATCGGCTACCCTGTGGTGCTCAAGGTGCTTTCGCCCGACATTGCCCATAAGACCGAGGCCGGCGGCGTGCGCCTGCGCCTGCAGGATGCGGCCCAGGTGCGCCAGGCCTTCGGCGAGGTGCTGGCCAGCGCGCGCAACTACGCGCCCGGGGCACGCATCGACGGCGCCCTGGTCTGCACCATGGAATCGGGCGTGGCCGAACTCATCGTGGGCGCCACGCGCGACCCGGTGTTCGGCATGACGCTCACCGTGGGCCTGGGCGGCGTGCTGACCGAGCTCTACAAGGATGTGAGCCACCGCGTGCTGCCCGTGGATGAGCCCATGGCGCGCGAGATGCTCGGCGAGCTCAAGGCCTTCCCGCTGCTCACGGGCTACCGGGGCCGGCCGCTGGCCGATGTGGATGCGGCCTGCGCCGCCATCGCAGGCTTTTCGCGCGCCGTGCTCGCGCTCCGGGAACAGGCCGACGAGGTCGAGGTCAATCCCCTGCTCGTCAAGGAAGCGGGCCAGGGCGTGCGCATGCTCGATGCGCTCGTGATCCCCGCAGGCCCTGTGACCGCCGCATGAACTTTCAGACCACCATAACCACCAGGAGACACCACCGATGATCAAGCAACTCATGGCGGGCATCGCCCTCGCCGCCGCAGCCCTGTGCGGTACGGCCCAGGCGCAGCAGCCCTTCCCCAGCAAGCCCGTCACCCTCGTCGTGCCGTTCTCGCCGGGCGGCGCCACCGACATCATGTCGCGCCTGCTGGCCGAGCGCCTGAACAAGCGCCTGGGCCAGCCCGTGATCGTGGAGAACAAGCCCGGCGCGGGCACCATGATCGCGTCCGAATACGTGGCCAAGGCCGCGCCCGACGGCCACACGCTGCTGCTCGCAGCGTCTTCGCTGGGTATTGCGCCCGCGCTGTACAGCAAGGTGAACTACGACCCCGTCAAGGACTTCACGCCGGTCTCGCTGGTGGCCTCCGTGGTGCACGTGCTGGAGGTGCACCCGAGCATTCCCGCCAAGAACGTGGCCGAGCTGATCGCCTGGCTCAAGGCCAACCCCACCAAGGCCAACTACGGCTCGGTGGGCGCGGGCACGTCCACGCACCTGGAGTCGGAGCTGTTCAACACCATGGCCGGCGTGAAGATGGAGCACGTGCCCTACAAGGGCAGCGCCCCGGCGCTCATGGACCTGGTGGGCGGCAACCTGCAGGTGATGTTCGATGCCTGGGCCTCCTCGGGCCCCTTCGTGAAGGACGGCAAGGTGCGCCTGCTGGCCGTGACCACGGCGCAGCGCTCCAAGCTGCTGCCCGACGTGCCCACCGTGGCCGAATCGGGCCTGCCCGGCTACGAGGCCATGCCCTGGCTGGGCTTCGTGGCGCCGGCCGGCACGCCCGCGGCAGCCGTGAAGCGCTTCCACGCCGAGCTGATGGAGGTGCTCAAGGAGCCCGCCGTGCAGGAGAAATTCCGCTCGCTGGGCCTGGACATCATCGGCAACACGCCCCAGGAGTTCGGCGAGTTCCTGAAGAAGGACATCGTCAAATGGGCCAAGGTCGTCAAAGACTCTGGCGCAAGAGCGGATTGACACCCCCTGAGCGGCTGCGCCGCTTCCCCCTCTCCTGCGGGAGGGAGACGCCGCCGGTGGCCCGGCAAAGCCGGTTCCACGGCGTCTGCTGGCCTCGGGTGCGCCAGCTTCGGGCGTTGTGCCCCCTACGTAACGAGTAAGAGACGATCAACATGCAAGTGGGCTACTCGGCGGAAGACGAAGCCTTCCGCCTCACGCTGCGCGAATGGTTCGAGACCCATTTCCCGCGCTTTCGGGCCCAGTGGCCCACGACCCCCGACCCCAACGAGCTGACCTGGCGCCGCGCCTGGGAAGGCTATGTGTGCCAGGCCGGCTGGTCGGGCCTGGGCTGGCCCACGCAATACGGCGGCAAGGCCTGGCCGCTCACGCGCCAGGCCATCTTCCACGAGGAGCAGGCCCGCATCGGCGCGCCGCTGGGCGTGAACATCATCGGCCACGGCATCCTGGGGCCCACGCTGGTGCACTTTGCCAGCGAGGCGCAGAAGGCGCGTTACCTGCCGGGCATCCTCTCCAACCGCGAGATCTGGTGCCAGGGCTATTCGGAACCCGGCGCGGGCTCGGACCTCGCGGCCCTGTCCACGCGCGCCGAGCGGCGCGGCGACCATTACGTGCTCAACGGCCACAAGGTCTGGACCTCGTTTGCGCACATTGCCGACTACTGCTTTGTGCTCGCGCGCACCGACGCCACGGCCCAGCGCCACAAGGGCATCAGCTTCTTCCTCGTCGACATGAAGAGCCCCGGCGTGCGTGTGGAATCGATCCGCCAGATCACGGGCGAGGCGGACTTCAACGAAGTCTTCTTCGAAGACGTGCGGGTGCCGCTCGACGCTCTCGTGGGCGAAGAAAACGGCGGCTGGCGCCTGGCCATGGCGGCCGCCAGCTTTGAGCGCGGCACCTACTTCATTCCGCGCCAGGTGCGCTTCGCGCAGGAAGTGCAGGCGCTCAAGGCCTTGGCGGCCGACACGCCGCGCGGTGGCGCCACGGCTCTGGACGATCCGCACCTGCGCCGCGAGATCGCGCGCCTGGCCGTGGACAGCCATGTGCTCAAGATCAAGGGCCTGCGCGCGCTGACCAACGCGCTGCGCAGCGGCCCGCCCGGGGCCGAAGGCTCATCGACCAAGCTGCACTGGAGCGAGTCGCACCAGAAGATGATGAACACGGCCATGGAGCTGATGGGCGAGCGCGCCTTGCAGGGCCCCGACCCCGAAGGCGCCGACCGCCGCGCGGCGCTGTGGACGCGCGACTACCTCTGGACGCGCGCCGAAACCATCCTCGCGGGCACCTCGGAAGTGCAGCGCAACATCCTGGCCGAGCAGATGCTGGGCCTCCCCAAGAACTGACGGCAGGCACAGCATGGATTTCGCATTGAACGAAGAGCAGCAGATGCTGCAGGAATCGGCCCGCCGGTTTTTTGCCGACCACCACCCGCTGGCGCGCGCGCGCCGCGCCCTGCCCTGGGCGGATGCGGCCCAGCCCCAGCTGTGGGCCGACATGGCGGCCATGGGCTGGATGGCCTTGCTGCTGCCCGAGGAGCACGGCGGCCTCGATCTGGGCCTGGTCGAGGCCAGCCTGGTGGCCGAAGAGGCCGGGCGCCAGCTCGTGAACCTGCCCTGGGCCAGCAGCGCCGTGCTGCTCGCGCTGTGGCTCAAGGCCGCGCCCGAGGCCGCACCGGCCGTTCTGCGCGAGGCCGTGCAGTCCATGCTGGCCGGCGCGCGCGCGCTGCACTGCGTGGCCGATACCGATGCCTGGTGGGACCATGCGGGCCAGTGCAGCGACCTCGTGGTGGTGCGGGGCTGGCACGATGCCAGCGTGCCCTTGCAGATCGCCCTGGTCGATGCCAGCGCCCTGTGGTCCAGCCCCGCACTGGACGCCACGCTGCGCCAGTCGCCTGCGGCCCAGGCCGCGCTGGACTGGCACACGCTGGACATTGCGCCCGAGGCCCGCGCCCATGCGCGCAGGGCGCACCGCCTGGTGCTCGGCGCCGAACTCGTGGGCGTGGCCCAGGCCGCGCTCGAGATGGCCAGCGGCTATGCCAAGGAGCGCGTGCAGTTCGGCAAGCCCATCGGCAGCTACCAGGCCATCAAGCACCAGCTGGCCAATGCCTGGATGGGCGTGGACAACGCGCGCCTGGCGGTCTGGTACGCGGCCGCCGCAGTGGATGACGGCTTGCCTGACGCGCGCTTTGCCTGCGCCGTGGCCGATTTCACGGCCATTGAAGGCGCATTGCAATCTACACGCACGGCCGTGCAGGTGCATGGCGGCATGGGCTTTACCTGGGAGCACGATGCGCACCTGTTCCTCAAGCGCGCCCAGCACCTGGCCACGCGCCTGGGCGGTGCCTCGCGCGCGCTGGGCGTGGTCGAAGACCTGGCGCTGGCGGCCTGAGGAAGGGCACCGCATGGGGGCGCTCCCTGCGGCGTGGCCCGGCCCAGGATTTGTGGTCAAAAAGGCTGAGGGTTCCTTCCCATCAAAACCTCTAGCTCATTTTTTTATAGCTAATCCGGTGGTCCGCTTCAGAGGGGCGGGGCCGTCTTGGGGCGGCGCCCACGGGGCCGCGGCGCAGGCTTGTCGGCCTCGGTCTGGTAGCTGGGGTCGTTGTGCAGCACGGTGCGCGAGACGGCCCAGCCGCCCTGGTGGTGCTTGCGCAGCATCTCGCGCAGCAAGGGCCCGGCGCGCTCCTTGAGCGCATTGAGCATTTCCCCGTGTTCCTTCACGGCCTGCGTCCAGCGGGCCTGTTCCTGGTTGCCCGCATAGCGGTAGCGGCGAATGCGGGCGCATTCGGCCGCATAGATGCGCGAGAGCACGGGGTTGCGCGCCGCATCGACCATGCGCTGGTGGATGGTCTGGTTGATCTGGAAATAGGCCATCAGGTCCCCGGCCGCATGGGCCGCGACCATCTTTGCATGCAGTTCCTCGATTTCGGCAATCTCGGCATCGCTCACCCGCGCACAGGCCGGCTCGGCGGCCATGGTTTCGA